>JAOUNK010000308.1 GCA_029881015.1 Gammaproteobacteria bacterium
GTGCGGGCGACTGGACGCCGGGCAACATCGTCGCGGATGCGATCGAGCAGGTCCGTGAGCAGGTCGGCGACGGGAAGGTGCTCCTGGGGCTTTCAGGTGGTGTCGATTCGTCGGTCGTAGCAGCGCTGTTGCACGAAGCCATCGGCGACCAGCTGGTCTGCGTATTCGTGGACCACGGGCTGCTGCGCCACAATGAAGGCGACCAGGTCATGGAGACGTTCGCGGAGCACATGCATATCAATGTGATCCGGGTGAACGCGGCCGATCGATTTTTCGATGCGCTCGAGGGTGTCGAAGACCCCGAAGAAAAGCGCAAGATCATTGGTGGCCTGTTCATTGACGTCTTTGACGAAGAGGCGCACAAGCTCGAGGGAATCGACTGGCTTGCACAGGGCACGATCTACCCGGACGTCATCGAGTCCGCGGGTGCAAAAACGGGCAAGGCCCACGTGATCAAGTCGCACCACAACGTGGGTGGTCTTCCCGAAACGATGCGCATGCAGCTCGTTGAACCGCTGCGCGAGCTGTTCAAGGACGAAGTGCGCAAGATCGGCCTCGAGCTCGGGCTGCCACGCGAGATGGTGTATCGGCATCCGTTCCCGGGCCCTGGGCTCGGCGTGCGCATTCTCGGTGAAGTGAAACGCGAGTATGCGGCGCTGCTGCAGCTGGCTGACGATATCTTCATCGACGAGCTGCACAAGCAAAAACTCTACGACGAAACGAGCCAGGCATTTGCCGTGTTCCTGCCCGTGAAATCCGTCGGCGTCATGGGTGACGGCCGCCGCTACGACTACGTCATCGCGCTGCGTGCCGTGGAAACGATCGACTTTATGACGGCACGTTGGGCGCGATTGCCCTACGAGTTTCTCGAACACGTCTCGCTGCGGATCATTAACGAAGTCGACGGCATCTCGCGCGTCACTTACGACATCTCGGGCAAGCCGCCGGCTACCATCGAGTGGGAATGATGGAGCCCGACTGGTCGCCACGTGATACGGAGTTCATGCGTGCCGCGCTGGCCGAGGCAACGGTCGCAGCGGTAGAAGGCGAGGTGCCCGTCGGTGCCGTTGTCGTGATTGGCGACGAGATCGTAGCGACGGGATACAACCGCACGATACATGACGCGGATCCCAGCGCTCACGCCGAGATAATCGCGCTCCGCAGCGCTGCCGACGAACGCGGCAATCATCGACTTGCCAACGCAACCTTGTATGTCACGCTCGAGCCTTGTGTCATGTGTGTCGGGGCAATAGCCCAGGCCAGGGTAGGGCGCGTCGTGTTCGCGGCCTATGACAGGAAAGCCGGCGCGCTGGGCAGTGTCGAGGACCTCTCGGACTCGCGCGCGCTCAACCATCGCTTCGAGGTAAACGGTGGATTGCTGGCGGACGCGGCACAGGAGTTGCTCAGGGCGTTTTTTGAGGCCCGTCGATAGGAAACAGAGGTTGAGACCATGATGAAATTCTCCATGTTAGTGCCACTGGCTGCGTTGTCCTGCCTGGTAGCTTGCGGAGATGCGGGAAACCAGGGGCGTTCTGCCGATGTGGCAGCACTGCCTGAAGCACGCCCCGGAGTGGTCGAGGATCGTTTTGCGCTGCTCGCCCTGTCCTGCATCCACAAGGAATACCCGAACAAGATCGGTCACTACATGAACTCCGCCAGCGATGTCGGTGCGCCAAGCGAATTGACGCCGGCATTCTATGGTTGTTTCGACTGGCACTCTTCAGTACACGGTCACTGGTTGCTCGCGCGTCTTCTTACACTCGACCCGGAGACGCCGTTCCGCGACGCCATCGTCAGCGGGCTCGCGCAGTCGTTTACCACGGAGAACATTGCCGGCGAGGTTGCCTACTACCAAGCGCCGGGGCGGGCCTCGTTCGAACGCCCGTACGGCATGGCCTGGTATCTGCAACTGGTCGCCGAGTTGCACGAGAGCGATAACGAGCTCATGCAGCAGTGGCGGCAGACGCTGGCACCGCTCGAAACCGAGATCGTGGCGCGCATCAAGGCCTGGTTGCCGAACCTCGTCTATCCGATTCGCCTCGGTACTCATAATCAGTCCGCGTTCGCCTTCGGGCTCATGCTCGACTACGCGCGAACCGTCGGTGATGCCGAGCTGGAGCAGGCGATCGTCGACAAGTCCCTCGAATTTCACAAAGGCGACAGGCGCTGCCCGCTCGGCTACGAGCCGTCAGGGGAGGATTTCCTGTCGCCGTGCCTGATGGCGGCCGACCTGATGCGCCGCGTACTGTCGGAACGCGATTTCGCGATCTGGCTGAGTGAGTTCCTGCCCGGCATCCCGGTGGACGGCTCGGGAGACTGGCTGGAACCCGGTGTTGTCAGGGACGCGGAAGACGGAAAACTCGTACACCTCGACGGGGTAAACCTGTCGCGTGCCTGGGCGCTGGAAGGCATCGCTGCCGGACTGTCAGACGGTGATCCGAGGCAGGGCGCCCTGGCGGCCGCAGCCGCGTTACACAGGGAGACGGGCATTGCCGCGGTGTCTGACGAGCACTATTCAGGGAGCCATTGGTTAGGCAGTTTCGCAACGTACCTCGTGACCCGGCGAGGCATTAACTGAATCAGGCGGTGTCTG
Organism: Gammaproteobacteria bacterium; assembly: GCA_029881015.1. Lineage (GTDB taxonomy): Bacteria > Pseudomonadota > Gammaproteobacteria > Steroidobacterales > Woeseiaceae > UBA1847. The sequence goes on from JAOUNK010000308.1 coordinate 2,594, forward strand.
ACGGCGCGCCCGGTTCGTTCAATTCGCTGTCAATGCCTTCTTCCTGGTCGGTCAGCCACACGAGGATGTTGTAGTAGGCGCGGATGTTGTTGACGTAAAGGACGGGCTCCCAGCCACGGGCATAGCCATACGGCACCTGTGTGTACCACTTGCGCTGCGAAAGCAGCGGTAGCGCGGCGCTGATATCCACCCAGGAGTCGGGATCGCCGCCCTGCCACTCAACGATCATCCGCGCATCCTTGAGGTGGTTGAAACCGACGTTGTAGGCAGCCAGGGCCATCCAGGTCCGGTCAGGCTCGCCGACGGTGTCGGCAACTCTTTCCGTTTGGCGTGCGTAGTATTCGGCGCCACCTGCAATGCTGGTCTCCGGGTCTTCACGGTCATCGAGACCGAGGTAGTCGGCTGTCGCCTCGGTGAGCATCATGATGCCGCGGACCCCCGTCGGAGAGACGGCGTTCGCGCGCCAGTGAGATTCCTGGTAGCCAATTGCGGCCAGCAGGCGCCAGTCGACACCGGACTCTGCGCCGGCCTGCTCGAACATCGCCCGGTAGCGGGGCAGGCGGCTCTCATAGTGCCGGATGAAGTTGCGGGTACCCACGTAATCGTATTTCTTCGTGTGACCGTAGTAGCGGTCGTGTACGCGCGCCAGCAGACCGGAGTGGTCCGCGGCAATCAGGAACTCGTCGGCACGTGCCAGCAGTGAGTCTGCGATACCCCTTGGGAAGGCCCAGGCAATCTGGTCGTCGACATTGAGGTCCAGTGCGATCCGGAGGTCCGGGTAAAAGTGACGCTGGATGTTGAAGTCGGGACTGTCGGCAATAGTGAGGTCTATTTCGCCCATGGCGACCTTGGTCAGGAGGTCGGCGAACTCGACGTCCGCATTCTCGGTCCAGCTGAGCTCGGGATGTTCCTGCTGTAATTCTTCGAGAACGTCGACGTGGCTGCTCGACGCAACGACTTCAATGGAGAGATCGAGAATGTCCTCAATCGATCGCGGTCTGCCGGAGCCCAGCTTGTAAATCAGGTGCACGTCGACCGATTCGTAGGGATAACCGAAATTGAGGTACTCGCGCCGGGAGTCCGTGATCGAGAGGCCCGCCGCAGCCATGTGGGCCCGGCCCGAGAGGATCAGCGGGACGATCTCTGACACGCTATCGACGGTTTCCATCACCAGCGTAACGCCGAGTTCTTCGGCGAAGGCACGCACGAGATCGTACTCAGGACCCGTGGGGCCATCGGGACTGATCGTGTAGGACGTCGGGCTGTTGCGTGTGACCACGCGGAGCTCACCGGTATCCAGGATCTGGTCTAGGACCGGCGGGGCCGAGGAACACGTCCCGACAAGGCCTGCCAAAGTGATGATGAGTAATAGTCGCAAGTGCGGCTTCCCAACTCTCTGGAGGCGCAATTATCGCACCTGCAGGCCCGGAATGGACCCTTGACATTCGACCGATAGCTCACCACTATCAGCGCCCCGACCCGCACGGAGAGGTGCCAGAGTGGTCGAATGGGCCTGATTCGAAATCAGGTGTACGGTTCTCCCGTACCGTGGGTTCGAATCCCACCCTCTCCGCCAATTTCTGCCTTAACTAACTGA
>JAOUNK010000034.1 GCA_029881015.1 Gammaproteobacteria bacterium
AGTGAAGGGCCGGATGTGACCAGGCGGGGACCGAAGACGCTGCCGTTTGCCAGCTTCTCGCGAAGCGCCAGGTGCGAGCGGCGCCCCAGCATGCCCCGTATCGTCGTTACACCGTTGGCGACGTACAGGCTGAAATTGCGGTCCAGCTCATCCGCGTCGGCCGCGGGCACGTGCGCGTGCATTTCCGCGAGCCCGGGAATGAGAAACCGGTCCGTGCCATCAATGACCCTCGCGTCCTTGGGAATGGGTATGTCATCGACGGAGGCGATGAGCCTGATGACACCGTCGCTGACGATCACCGTCTGCTGCTCGACGACCGTATCCGATGTCATGGGAATCACGTTGACGTTGACGAATGCGGTTGTCTCGGCCGCCAAAGCGGGCCCAAGTAACAACGCAGAAAACAGTAGCGGCAGATGTCGCATTATTCGTCCTGTGCACAGCGAATGCTGTCAAGCGTAGCATCCGCAATATTGCCACCACAGATAATCGCCGCGACCTTCTTGCCTGCGAGGTGTTCACGCAGCGCCAGCATCCCCGCGATGGCAACACCGGCGGCGCCTTCGATGACTTCGCCCTCACTGTCCATGAAGGTCCGCATGGCGTCGGCGATCTGCGCCTCATCGACGATGAGCCAGTCATCGACGACGAGCTGGTTGAGTGGAAACGTCATTGCTCCACGCTCGATGCCGCCCGCCGTGCCATCGGACAGGGTCGGCTGGCTGGGCATCTGCACGATCTCGCCCGCCTCGACGGAACGCGCCATGACCGGTGACGCCAGCGGCTGACAGCCGTAAATCCGTATGTCGGCGTTGTGCGCTTTCAGGACCGCGCCAACTCCGCCGACAAGGCCTCCTCCCCCGACGGCGACAAACACCGCATCGACATCCGGCAGGTCTTCGACGATCTCGATGCCACATGTACCCTGCCCGGCGACAACCTGCTCATCGTTGTACGGCGAGAGATAGAACATGCCTTTCTCCTTCGCGTACTCACGGGCATGTTCCTCGGTATCGAGGCCGTCGGTGCCAAACAACCGCACGTCGCCACCGTAGCGGCTGATCTTCTCGATCTTGGCCGCCGATGTCCGTTGGGGAACGAAAATGATACCGGATGCGCCAAGCGACCTCATGGCGCACGCGACGGCGGCACCGTGATTGCCGCTCGATGCCGCGACGCATCCGCGCGCGAGCTGACCATCGTCCAGGGTCAGCAGGCGGTTAGTCGCGCCACGCAACTTGAACGAGCCTGTGGTTTGCCGGTTCTCGAGCTTGAACCAGACATCGGCGTCGAGTGCTGCGCTGAATGCCGTCGATCTCTGGAGTGGCGTCCGTGCAAGATGGCCGGCGGTTCGACGTGCCGCAGCGGCCGCGGCCGCCGCGGTCCTAGAGACGATCGACACTGAAGGTGTCACAGCTGTCCGGATCCCCGCTCCCCAACCCGATGCGGAACCAGCGCTGCCGCTGCGCAGAAGTGCCATGCGTAAACGACTCGGGGACGACGGTGCCTCGACTCTGCCGCTGCAGCGTGTCGTCGCCAATCGCGCTCGCTGCATTGAGCGCTTCCTCGATATCGCCGGCTTCGAGTATGTTGCGGGCCTTGTCCGCGCGCAGTGCCCAGACACCGGCGAGGCAGTCAGCCTGCAATTCGAGACGGACGGACAGTGCATTCGCCTCCTCCGTGCCGAGCCGCTGTTTCATCTGGTGCACCTGCCCGGATATGCCGAGCAGGTTTTGTACATGGTGGCCGATCTCGTGCGCAATGACATAGGCCTGTGCAAAATCGCCGGGTGCCTTGAAACGCGTGCGCATCTGGTCGTAGAAGCTGAGGTCGATGTAGGCTTTCCTATCGGCCGGGCAGTAAAAAGGTCCCATCGCCGCCTGCCCGAGCCCGCACGCCGAGCGGGTAGCGCCCGTGAACATCACGAGCGTCGGAGGCTCGTAACGCCGACCCTGGGCGGCAAATATTTCGTTCCAGACGTCCTCTGTATCGCCGACCACGACAGCGACCATGTCGGCCAATGGATCGTTCTTGAGGTCTTCTTCCGTCGGCCGCGATCCGCTTGACGAGGCGGTGCCGCTTTCCTGCATGCCCTGCAACAGCGGTGTCGGATCGACGCCGAAATACATAGCGACGAGCACCAGGACGATCGTGCCTATGCCGCCGCCAAGGAGCTTGGGGCCCGCGCCTTTGCCGCGCCGGTCTTCTATATTCGAACTACGTCTGCCGCTTCGCCACCGCATGGTCTGCTCCTTGATCCGGGACCGGCCATTGTCGACCATTCAAGCCCGCGTTTTCAAATATGCGCTAAACGCGCAGCCGCGCCCTACATCTGTTCTTCGATCGGCAGCAGGCTCAGGAGCTTCGTAGCGAGACGGCGCCAGAAACTGGTTTGCGGCTCCGTCGTAATGACCTCCTGCACGCCGGTGGTCTGCAGCAGCCACTGCAGGCGGTTTTTCCCGGACAGGCGAAGTTTATAGGCGTAGTCGGGCAGCGTATCGAGAATACTGGTCGCCATGGACCCTGCCAGATCCTCCGATTCGACTTCCATGCCCATTTCAGTGTTGAGATACAGGGACCGCGGATCGAGGTTAAACGACCCCACGAACAGACGCTTGCGGTCGACCGTGGCGACCTTCGAGTGCAGTGTGATCTTGGTGTCCGTCGCCATGACGTCGAAGCGGGGTCGCAATTCATAGAGCTCCACCCCGCGCTGGAGCAGCGGTTTTCGATAACGCGCATAGACCGCGTGGACACTGGAATGGTTGGTGGACGCGAGCGAGTTACTAATAATCACCACTCTTACGCCTTTTCGCACCAGCGCGCCGAAGAACTCGACACCCTGTTTTTGCGGTACGAAATACGGAGAGATGACGATAAGTTCCTGCTCGGCGGCCGACACGAGCTGCAACAGGTAATCGCTCATTTCGCTACGGCGCCGGCGAATCAGGTTGCGGACCTTGTCAGGGTGGTCTTGCACGATGCGGGTACGGGCGGCGACGAGATCCAGGCTGCCCTCGACGAAGCGATCGATGAGCGCGGTGTCCACGCCCCGCAGGAAAGGTTCGTCCCGATGACGTTGCAGGAACCTGAGTGCCTCCTCCACCGAATCGGCGACGCTGCCATGCGCTACCATCATGTCGAAAGCATCCATCGGGATCGCTTCCGGAGAATTCCAGTACTCGTCAAAGCCATCCGACACATCGTCAACCACGGAACCAACTGCCATGAGGTCTTCGTCAATGAACTCCGTTTCGCCGCCGGTCTGGTAGTACTCATCGGCGATATTGCGGCCACCGACGATCGTGACCTGGTTGTCCACAGTGAATGACTTGTTGTGCATGCGACGATTAAGGATATTGAAATTCGCCAGCAGGCTGATAAAACGCGAGCGCCTCCTTGGGAAGGGGTTGAAGACGCGCACCTCGATGTTTTCATGCTCGTCGAGCGACAACAGCCCGGAATCGACCTCGTCGGTGAGTGCGTCGTCCATGAGCAGGCGTACCCGCACGCCGCGATCGGCCGCCTGCGCAAGATGCAGCGCAACGAGATTTCCGGACAGATCGTCCTTGATGAGGTAGCTCTGGATATCGATGGCCTTCTCGGCCCTGTCGATCAGGCCGACACGCGCGCCGAGCGCGTCGCTGCCGGAGTCCAGTCGGTACACCGCGGACTGCGTCTGTTTCGCCCGCAGCCAGGCGGTGGCGGCAATGCCGAGTACCGTTGTGTCCGTGTCTGTCGGCTTCCACGACTCGACGCGTTCGGGGAGCTTGAAAAAGCGCTGGTATTTCGGCGGCAGGCGACTGCCTACCAATGTCGAGAACATCCCCATGGGAGGGATGATTCAGGAACCCGCGTGCGGAGACAACTGTTTACCCAAATTCACTACCCTCGGCGCGGCAGCGATTTGACTAAATCCGGCCCGCGGAACTGGTTCGTTGCGTGACCGCCAGCGTTGTGCAAGGATCGGTGTTCGTTTGACAAAGGCACACCTGTCGAAAGGCAGCGTCGCAAAGCTTCCGGTCTAAAGGATCTTCCCAGGACAGCGGGGCCACCAACGCGAATTCCTATCGCTTCGGCGATGCGCCCAGGGTGTCTTTGGCAGTGGTTTAGTACGCTGGAGGCATCGATGGCATCACCCAGATTTCGCGACACCGGCCGATTCGTTCGCCGCAAGATCCCGACCAAGACTTATATCCCCGCGAACCTCGCGGACCTGATGCGCTGCCTCGACCCGGACAGCAACGCCGCCACGCCGATTCGCATTCGCGGTGCCGGCACAGCATCGACAGACTGCAATACCAACGCGACCGGTACCGTCATTGACATGACGGGACTGGATCGCATCATCCATATCGATACCTACAACCACACCGTCAAGGTCGAGGCCGGGGTGCGTCTCGGCACGTTAGTGCACGCGCTCGCCGAACAGGGTCTCGAACTGATCGGCAACCACGACCAGATGGAACGCACGATCGGCGGTGCGATTGCCTCGCCCTGTATCGGGGCCTGCATCGGTGAACAGGCCGCCTATCTTTCGACCCAGGTCCTTAACCTGAAAGTAATTACGGCCGGCGGGCGGATCATGCAGGTTACGGAACAGCAGAAACACCTGCTGAACGTATTCCGCTTGAGCTATGGACTGCTTGGCGCGATCTACGAAGCGACCTTGCGCGTGAGGCCGATTACGACGTTTTCGGCGAGTCATCGCAGCCTCACGGTCGATACTTTCGCGGACGTTGCCAACCGGCTCGCGAGCCGCGACATCGGCCTGAAGTTCTACGTCCTGCCCCATATGGACCGCGTGTACCTCGACTTGCGGCGTTACGAACAGTCCCCCGGCAGCTCGTACAACGCACCCTGGAAGATCAAGGACTGGGGCGAAAGCACGGTCCTTCCGCACGTCTTCAAATCCCTGAACCGCGTACTGCCGATTCCAACGGTGAAATACCGGCTCATGGACAGCATCAGCGCGGCAACGCACGGCCTCGTCAATACGCGTCTCGTCCGCAACGGCAACAACGTCACGGCAACCGGGGCGCGCAAACGCCGCAAGCCACGCAACCTGCTGCGCTCGACCTGGTGTTTTCCGGCGTCCGATTTCTCGGTCGTCATCAAGGCCTATCGCGAGTTTTGCAGCGACACGCTGGCCGGCTCCGGCTACCGCACGGATCTGCCGGTTGTCGGTTATCGGGTCGCGAGGGACACGTCCGCGGTCCTTTCGCCGTCGTTCGATGAACCGCTCATTGCGCTGCAGACGTCGTCCACCCAGGAGAAAGGCTGGGAGGATTTCGTCATCGACCTCGCGCAATTCGCCGAGAACTGGGGTGGCACACCGCTGTTCAGCGAATCCCGGGCGATGCGGGCGGAGTACGGGGCGCAGATGTACACGAATCGCCTCACCTTCTTCCGCAAGATCCGGCTGCAGCTCGACCCGCATGGCCGCCTGCTCAACCCGTTCCTCGCGCAGTATTTTCAGTAAAACGTCACAAAATGTAACAAATTCACCGAATTGTTACGTTTCCGGGTGCCTGGGACTGGTATTTATATATCGAACTGATATTATGCATCGCCCCGATATATGAGCAGCCCCGGCTGCCCGGTGAACGTCGACAATGGATGTAAAAACCGTCTGCCTCGGCATGCTGACCGATGGTCCCGCGTCAGGCTATGACCTCAAGAAGGAGTTCGAATCCTCATTCGCCCATTTCTTCGCGGCGGGTTATGGCTCGATCTACCCGGCCCTGTCCTGGCTGTCCGAACACGATCTTGTGACCTGCGAGGAAATCCCCCAGGACGGCAAGCCGGACCGCAAGGTCTACTGCATTACCGAGGCAGGCCGGCAGTTCCTGCTCAAGGCCCTCAAGAACACGCAGCCCTGTCACAAGGTTCGCTCGGAATTTCTTGCGACGATGTGCTTTTCACACCTGATGGATGCGGAGGACGTTCAGGCCGTCCTCGATCACCGGCTCGCCGACATTCACCGCTACCAGGAACTGTTCCGCAACATTGAACAGGATTACATGTCCGAATGGCCGGAGGGAGCGCGGTTTGTCCTGGGTTTCGGCAAGGCCGTCGCAGCGGCGATGGAAACCTATATCAATGAGAACCGCCATACGCTGGCGGCCGATCCGGCCGCCAGGATCGCAGCCGGTTGAGCAGGGAATCTGGAACAATGGCATTGCACAACGAAAAGCGCTTCAAGTCCTGGTTCGTGTCCGCCGGCATCGTCGCGGTAGTCACGATCTGGCTTTTGTCCGGGCAGTTTGGCGGCGGCGAGGAGACGCAGCCGTCAACCGCTGACACTGTCGCTGCAGCAGCACCGCGGCATGCCGTCCGCGTGCGCACGCAGACCGCCGAGGAAGTCATGCGGACGATCGTGGTGAACGGCAAGACATCGCCGGCCCGCATCGTCAATCTTTCGGCTGAAACAGACGGTCGTGTCGTGTTTGTCGCTGCCCAGCGCGGCGCCAGCCTCAATGCGGGCGACTTGATCGTGCGACTGGACGAACGGGATCGCTCTGCCCGGCTTGCCCAGGCCAAGGCGACCGTCAGGCAGCGCGAAGTCGAATTCGCAGCGCGCGAGCGCCTGAAATCAGAAAGCTACGTTTCCGAAGCGCAGCTGCAGGAGGCCCTCGCCTTACTTGAGACCGCGCGTGCCGAACTGACACGTGCAGAGCTCGACCTCGAGTACATGGCTATTCGCGCGCCGTTCGCGGGCGCCTTGCAGGCACGCAGTGTCGAGGTCGGGGATTTCGTGAAACGGGGAGATCCGATCGCGACCTACGTCGATAACCGGACGCTGATCGTGGGCGCCGACCTGTCCGAGTTTGACGCTGGATTTGTCGATGTCGGCGACTCCGCAGAGGCTCAGCTTGCCACGGGCGAAACCGTGCGTGGTCGTATTCGCTACGTCGCACCGGTTGCCGATGAAGCGACGCGCACCTTTGCCGTTGAACTCGAGGTCGACAACGCGCATGGCAAGCTCCGTGCCGGTGGCACCGCGGAACTCCGCATTCCGGCGGAGGCGGTGATGGCCCATCGCGTCTCACCGTCCTTGCTGACGCTCGACGATGCCGGCAACGTGGGCGTCAAGATCGTTAACGATCGCGGTGAAGTCGAGTTCATCGTGGCCGACATCGCCTTGTCTTCGCATGACGGCGTATGGCTGACCGGACTGCCAACCATGGCAACCATCATTACTGTCGGTCAGGGCTACGTTACCAGCGGCACCACCGTGAATGCGGTTCCAGAAAGCGACGCCGAGACCGCCGTCGCGATCAAGGGGTCTGAGGACGCCCGGTAATGGATATGATCGAACTGGCAATGCTGCGGTCAAGAACCGTGGTCCTGTCATTGCTGGTCGTCCTTATCGGCGGCATGGTCGCGTACGCCACCATTCCGAAGGAAGCGGAGCCGGACATCGAGATCCCGATTGTCTATGTCAGCATCGAGCATGATGGTATTTCCCCGGAAGACTCGGAGCGTCTCCTTGTCCGCCCGATGGAGCAGGAGCTGCGTTCCATAGAGGGTGTCAAGGAAATGACGGCAAGCGCCTACGAGGGCGGCGCCAATATCCAGCTTGAGTTCGATGCGGGCATCGATACCAAGCAGGCCCTGCAGGATGTGCGCGAGAAGGTCGACCAGGCACAGGCCAAGCTCCCCGGGGAGACCGACGAGCCGACGATACAGGAAGTCAAGATGTCGCGGTTCGATCCCATGCTCGTACTCAACCTCGCCGGCGATGTGCCCGAACGATCGCTGACGCGGATTGCAAAGGACCTCAAGGAGAAACTCGAGGCACTGACAGGCGTGCTCGAGGTCAACCTCGTCGGCTCCCGCGAGGAACTCATGGAAGTGGTTGTCGACCCGCTCGCGATGGAAAGTTACGGCCTCGACCAGGCGCAGATCATTCAGTTCATCAGCAGGAATAATCGGCTGGTCGCTGCAGGAGCCTTGCACTCCGATGAAGGACGTTTCCCCGTCAAGGTACCGGGCGTGTTTGAGAGCGCCGCGGACATACTCGACATGCCCATCAAGGCGGTGGGCGAACGCGTCGTTCATTTCAAGGACATCGCCGAGGTCAAACGAACCTACAAGGATGCCGAGAGTGTCGCTCGCCTGAACGGCAAGTCCGCACTGGCTATTGAAGTCGTCCAGCGGTCGCGAGCGAACATAATCGACACGATTGCACAGGTGAATGCGATTATCGAAGAGGAGTCGGCCTACTGGCCGGCCGATATCGAAATCGTGGCGTCGCGCGACAAGTCGAAGGACGTGAACGACATGTTGTCCGAGCTGCAGAACAATGTGATCGCTGCGGTGCTGCTCGTGTTCATCGTCATCATCGGCATTCTTGGAATTCGCTCGGCGCTGCTTGTCGGCGTCGCAATTCCAGGCAGCTTCCTGATGGGCATACTGCTGATCGGCTCGTTCGGCGTGACCATCAACATGATGGTGCTGTTTGCGCTGATCATGGCGGTAGGCATGCTTGTCGATGGTGCGATTGTCGTGACGGAAATGGCGGACCGGCGGATGGCCGAGGGCGAATCACGGCACGACGCCTATGCGCGCGCCGCGATAAGAATGGCCTGGCCGATTATTGCGTCGACCTGCACGACACTTGCGGCCTTCGTACCGCTGGCGCTGTGGCCCGGCACCTCGGGCGAGTTCATGAAATACCTGCCCATTACGCTGATAGCGGTGCTCTCGGCATCGCTCGCCATGGCATTGCTGTTCGTACCTACCCTTGGCGCGATTTTTGGCAGGACCGGCGCAGATTCCGAGGAGGCGCGACGCAACCTGGCCGCGGCAGAGACCGGCGATTTCGACGATGTGACGGGTTTAACAGGCACCTATGTCCATTTCCTGAAACGAACCCTTGGCAATCCGTGGCGCAACGTTGGCGCCGTTTCGGTATTGCTGGTCGCGGTCTACGCAGCGTTCTTCATTTTTGGCAAGGGCGTCGAGTACTTTCCGGAAGTGGAACAGCCCTTTGGCATGGTCGACATTCGCGCGCGCGGCGATCTGTCTACGGCGGAAAGAGACCACCTTGTCCGCCAGGTCGAAGAACGGGTTCTCGGCATGCCGGAAATAGAATTCCTCTACGCCAAGACGGGCAGCAATGATCAGGGCGCGGCGGACCAGATCGGTTCTTTGACGCTCAATTACGTGGATTGGCGTGAACGCCGACCGACTGACGACATTCTCGCAGAAATTCGCGAGCGCACGAAGGACCTTGTCGGCATCCGCATCGAGACGCGCAAGCCCGATTCCGGCCCCCCGATGGGCAAACCGATCCGGATCGAATTCTCCTCACGCTACAAAGATGAGCTGGCCGCAGGCGTTGCACGTGTTCGCGCACATATGGAAGACCACGAATCGATCGTCAACGTCGAGGACAGCCGACCGCTTCCGGGTATTGAGTGGCAGATCAAGGTCGACCGCGCCGAGGCCGCGCGCTTCGGTGCCGACATCTCGCTCGTCGGCGCCATGGTTCAGCTTGTCACCAATGGCATCAAGATTGGTGAATACCGGCCCGATGACAGCGACGATGAAATCGACATACGCGTTCGCTACCCGGCCGGCAGCCGCAATCTCTCGCAGATAGACGAACTGCGTATTCCAACCGGGCAGGGCCTGGTCCCGATCAGCACGTTCGTCGAACGCGTGCCGGCACAGAAGGTCGGCACGATCCGCAGGACCGACATGCGTCGCACCCTGTCGATCGATGCTGACGTCGCCGCGGGCGTGCTCGTCGACGACGTGGTGCGCAGCCTCAAGGCCAGCGTTCCGGAACTTGGTATCGACCCGAGAGTGAACTGGACCTTCCGGGGCAGCACAGAGGATCAGCAGGAGGACATGGCATTTCTCGAGCGCGCCATGCTGATGGCGCTCGCCATCATGGCGATCATCCTGGTAACGCAGTTCAACAGCATCTACCAGGCGGGCCTGATCCTGACCGCCGTCCTGTTCTCGACCGGTGGTGTTCTGCTCGGCCACCTCCTCTTGGGCAAACCGTTCGGCGTCATCATGAGCAGCGTCGGCGTCATCACGCTGGCGGGCATCGTCGTCAACAACAATATTGTGTTCATCGACACCTACAACGTTCTGCGCAGTCGCGGTGAACGGCCGTTCGATGCTGTCCTGCGCACCTGCGCGATTCGACTTCGACCGGTCTTGCTGACGACCGTCACGACGATCGTCGGTCTTATGCCGATGGTCCTCGGCGTCAACATCAACCTTGTTGAACGAGACGTGTCCATCGGCGCACCGAGCTCGCAATGGTGGACACAGCTCGCGTCGTCTGTCGCGGGTGGCCTCGCATTCGCGACCATACTGACACTGTGGCTGACCCCCAGCCTGCTCATGATTCAGGCCAACCTTGTGCAGCAATGGAAGAATCGGCGCGCCCTGCGACCCTCGATGTCGACATCCCCTGGCGGATGACGGCCAGGGCCCGGTGAAACTTTCTCTCCGGCGCGCAATCCAAACACCTGTCTCGCGCATCTAATAGTCAAGCAGTGGCAATACTGTCACTTCGAGGGGCGTAACCCATTGATTTTTATAGGCAGGCGTTCTCCGCTGATCGTAAGAACCCGTGGCTTGCGTTATACCGAACTAGTGTTATACTTCACTACAACACTAAACAAGAAAGTCCGGACATCATGAAAGCAACAACACCGATCATTGCAGCGCTGGCACTCACTGGAACCGCCCTGCTGGCAGGTTGCGGCGTTGGTGAAGCCAGCATCGCCGACAAGGAATCCATTCAGGCGGCCACTCCGGTGCCGGTCGAGGTCGTCCAGCCCGCCCGCGCAGACATCTACGCGACCTACGCCGCGACCGCGACGATTACCTCCGACGCGGATGCGCCGGTGGTTGCTCGTGTTGCAGGCGAAGTCGTCGAGCTGCTTGTTGAGGAAGGCGACTATGTCGTTGCGGGCCAGGTGCTGGCGCGGCTGGACGGTGAACGGCTGCGTCTTGAGATGCTGGCGGCGCAGGCAAATCTGAAACGAGCGCGTACCGAGTTCGAACGCAATGCCGACCTGAGCAGGCGCGGACTGATCAGCGCTTCGATGTTCGACAACCTGCAATACGAGCTCGACGCACTTGAAGCGACTTACGAACTCAAGAAGCTCTCCTACGACTACTCGAAAATTCGTGCGCCGATCGCCGGCATCGTAGCCTCTCGTGAAGTCAAGCCGGGTCAGCATTTGAACGCAAACGACGTTGCCTTTCGGATTACCGATACGAGCGAACTGATCGCCTACCTGCAAATTCCGCAGACCGAGCTTACGAAGTTCAGTGTGGGCCATACCGTGAATATCGAGGTCGCGTCGATGCCCGGGGTGCGCTTCCCTGCGACAATCGAGCGAATCGGCCCGACGATCGATACACGCAATGGCACGTTCCGCGCCACGGCTATGATCGACAACGCCGCCGGTAACCTCGCGCCCGGCATGTTTGGTCGCTTTACGATCGCCTATGAACAACACAAGAATGCACTCGTTGTACCGGCCGAAGCACTGCTGGACGAAGACGGCGAGAGCACCGTGTACATAGTCACCGACGGTGAAGCCGCACTGCGAACGGTACTGACGGGCATTGAATCCGAGGGCAAGGTAGAGATCCTCAGCGGCCTTTCCGAAAGCGACATCATCGTCGTGGTCGGCCACTCGGGTCTGCGCAATGGCAGCAAGGTTCTTGCGAGCAACACCGTACAGGATCGCTTCGCGGGCTGACGGGCACCGCGCCGCTCGTCCGGCAAAAGCTAAAGGGGAGGATTCATGGAGCTACATCGTATTGGTGCGGCGGCGTTCGCCTGTCTGCTACTGTTGACCGCATGCCAGCAGAACAACGAAGAAGAACAGTCGGACGAGGAAGAAACGCCGCCCATTCCGGTGGAAACCAGCACTCCCATACGCGGTGACGTGGTCGCCGTGTACTCCGGAACGGCGCCGATCGAAGCCTACGCCGAAGCCGATGTCGTCGCCAAGGTCGAAGGAGAAATTCGTGAGATCCTGGCCGAAGAAGGCAACGTCGTTACCGAAGGCCAGATCATCGCCCGCCTTGACGGCGATCGCCTGCGGCTCGAGCTCAACGAATCCCGCGCGCGCCTGAGCAAGATGCAGCGGGACTTCGAACGCAACAAGGATCTGCGGGGAAAGGGCCTGCTTTCGGAAGGCGACTTCGAGAAACTCCAGTTCGACCTGGAGGCGCTACAGGCGTCGTACAACCTCGCCAGTCTCGAGCTCGATTACACCCAGATCCGCGCACCGATCGACGGCATCATTTCCGAGCGCTATATCAAGATCGGCAATACGGTCAGGGTCGGCGATCCTCTCTACCGTGTGACGGGTCTCGACCCGCTCGTGGCGTACCTGCATGTTCCGGAAAGGGAGTACCGGCGGATCCACGCAGGTCAGCCGGTCGCAATTGATATCGACGCACTTGCCGGCCAGAGAGTCATCGCTACGGTTACACGAATCAGCCCGGTGGTCGATCCCGCTACCGGTACCTTCAAGATTACGATTGAGATTCGGGACGCCGAACGGCGCATCAAGCCGGGTATGTTCGGTCGCATGAGTATCGTCTACGACCGCCACGAAAACGTGCTCCAGGTTCCGCGCAGCGCGATTGTTAACGATATCGGTAGCGAAAGCGTATTTGTCGTCGAAGACGGCAAGGCCGTGCGCAAGGTGGTTACGACGGGCTATGGCGAGAACGGCATGATCGAGATTGTCGAGGGCCTCGAGGACACGGATAACGTCATTACGGTCGGCCAGATCGGCCTCAAGCCGGATGCCAGGGTAACCGTCATCAACGCAGCATCGGATGGGGACGACTGATGCGGCACCTGATCGAAATCGCGACACAGCGTCGCGTCACAATCGTCATGCTCATGGTCGCGATTATCCTGTTCGGCATAGTCTCGCTGTCTCGCCTGAAATTGAACCTGCTGCCGGACATTTCCTACCCGACGATTACCGTACGCACGGAGCTGACAGGCGCCGCCCCGGTCGAGATTGAGAACCTGCTCACCAAGCCAATCGAGGAGTCGGTTGGCGTAGTTCGCAACGTCCGGCTGGTGCGCTCCGTCTCACGGTCCGGACAGAGTGACGTCACGATCGAATTCCTGTGGGGCACGGACATGGACGTCGCGGGCGTCGACGTTCGCGAGAAACTCGACGTGCTGGTTCTGCCGCTCGAGGCGAGCCGCCCGTTGTTGCTGCGCTTCGACCCTTCGTCGGAACCCATTATCCGGATGGGCCTCTTGTACAAGGAATCGGTCGACGGCGACGCCGCGACGAATGAGGCGCGGCTGAAGGTGCTGCGTCGACTGGCCGAGGACACGATCAAGACGGACCTCGAAGCCCAGGAGGGTACGGCAGCCGTGAAAGTCAGCGGCGGCCTGGAAGATGAAATCCAGGTACGGGTCGACCAGCAGAGACTTTCCCAGCTCGGCATTGGCATCGAGCAGATCGCAGCTCGCATCCGCGCTGAGAACGTCAACCTGTCCGGTGGCCGTCTCGAGGAAGGCGACCAGCGCTTCCTCGTCCGAACCCTGAACGAGTTCCAGAGCGTCGACGAATTCCGCGATGCTATCGTTGCCTACGTCGCGGACCGTCCGGTCTATCTGCGCGACGTGGCGACCGTCGAACGCGGGTACAAGGAACGTGAGGCCATTACGCGTGTCCGGGGACAGGAATCGGTAGAACTCGCCGTGTACAAGGAAGGCGATGCCAACACGGTACAGGTCGCCAACCGCATACAGCGTCGCCTGGACGCACTTGGCAGCTCGGATGCCGAAGCCATTCCTGACGACATCGAGATCGTCAAGATCTACGACCAATCCACGTTCATTTCCTCGGCCGTCGCCGATGTGCGCCTGGCGGCAATCCTGGGTGGCTTGATCGCAATCCTCGTTCTGTATGGCTTCCTGCGCGATGCGCGGGCGACGACGATTATCGGTATCGCGATACCTGTCTCGGTCATCGGCACGTTCCTCCTGATGTACATGAACGACATTTCCCTCAACGTCATGTCGCTCGGCGGCATTGCCCTCGCCGTCGGCATGTTGGTCGATAATTCGATTGTCGTGCTCGAGAACATCGTGCGGAAGAAGGAACAGGGCGAAAGTATCCTTGAAGCGGCGCAGAACGGTACGGCCGAGGTCGCCGGAGCCGTGGCTGCCGCGACGCTGACGACGATCGCGGTTTTCTTTCCAATGGTCTTCATCAGCGGGATCGCCGGCCAGCTATTCCGCGACCAGGCCCTGACTGTCACGTTCGCACTCATCTTCTCCCTGATCGTTGCGCTGACCCTGATCCCGATGCTGGCATCGCTGGGCGCTCGCGGCCGTTACGAGGGAGAGATCGACAGTCACGAGTACGCGGTTGCAACCCAATCCCGCATCGTTCGCTTCCTCAAACGCATAGTCGCGTTTATTGTCCGCGTAATCACCATCGTCGCGGCGTTCTTCGTGCGCGTGTTTCGCGTCCTGTTCGGTATGCTCAGCTGGGTAATGTGGGCGCTGCTGTGGGTACCGACCTGGCTGTTCCAGCGCCTCTACGGCGCGGTCGCCGGCGTATACCCCGGCATGCTGCGCTGGTCCCTCAACCATCGCCCCACTATCGTCGTCATGGCGATTGCCGTCTTTGCGGGAACCATGTCGCTCGTTCCGCGTCTGGGTACGGAGCTCATACCGCAGTTCTCGCAGGGCGAGTTCAACGTTGACCTGAGGCTCGCACCCGGCGCACCGCTGGCCGAGACCGATCGCGCCATCCAGACCGCGCAGCGCGCCGCCGCCGCGGTGGAGTCGATCGCATTGAACTACTCGGTCGCAGGCACCGGCAATCGACTGGACGCCAACCCGGTGGACGCCGGTGACAATACGGGCTCCTTGAGCGTCCAGCTATCTCCCGGCGCAGGGCGCGCGGAGGAGAATGCCGCGATGGAGGCGATGCGCAGGGAGTTGTCACGCCTTCCGGGCGTACAGTACGAATTCAGCCGCCCGGCACTCTTGTCGTTTGCCAGCCCGCTGCAAGTCGAGATTTCCGGCTACGACCTCGACGCACTCGCGCGTGTCAGCAGCCTGGTCGTCCAGGAGATGTCCGCGTCGAGCCGATTCACGGACATCAGGACAACCGTGGAGCGTGGCAATCCCGAAATCCAGATCGTGTTTGACCAGGAGCGTGCGGCGAAGCTCGGCCTGGCCGTGCGTGATATTGCCAATCTCGTGGTAGCCAACGTTCGCGGCGAACTGGCGACACGATATACATGGCGCGACAAGAAGATCGACGTACTCGTACGCAGCGTCGATACGCGCAGTTCAAGCATCGAGGAAATCCGCCGCCTGATCGTAAACCCGACATCCAACCGCCCGGTGACGCTCGACGCTGTCGCCGACGTGATCGTGTCGCAGGGACCGGCGGAGATTCGACGTATTGCCCAGGAACGTGTCGCCATCATCTCGGCTAACCTCGCGTTTGGCGATCTCGGTGCCGCGGCGGCCGAGGCCGGCGCCATAGTGAACCGCACACCGATGC
>JAOUNK010000309.1 GCA_029881015.1 Gammaproteobacteria bacterium
GATAGCTCGAGCGCTACGGCAATCGGGCCACCGTAGCGCCGATACAGCGATCCCGCCCACTCATCCAGGTCTTCTGCCCGGTGTCGGACCCGGCTGCGTCGCCGGCGGCCCGTTGCCAGGTCATGAGCGCAAATATCATGTTTCTTGTCCGCCCAGTCGATGCCAATGACGGCAGCAAATTGCGAGAGCTCGGTCTGCATAACTCGTCTCCAAAGTGGTAAGTTAAGCACTCGGGACATGCATGCTTGAGCTCTGCGAAGGCAATATAGGTGAGTCGGCTAAGCGGCGACCCCTGAGTATTCGTTGTCGAGCTCTAGCGCACCTGCAGGCTCGAAGCCAAAGCGGTAATCATCGCGTGATTGGGTCAACTATTCGTAACCTGCAGGTGCATGTCCCCCTCACCGACAGATACCTGCCGGCTGTCTCTTAGTATCACTGAGGGAGAGACTGACTATCTATATTGGGTCAACGGCGGAAATTATAACGCAATTTCAATGAGCGACTGCTTTCGCGCGCAAAGCGGAAGTCGCCAAGCAACGTGGGCAACTGTCGCAGTGCGGCCAGGAGCCGCCGTTCAGACCACGTTTGTATTCGGCTTTGTGACTACCAGAAGACCATAGAGATATGCGCTGACAAACACGAGAACCAAAGTAGCCACGAACCAGCCGTAGTTCTTATGCGTAGACATGTGAACCAAGCCCGAAAGAGTCGTCAGGATTCCGAATACACCAGCCAAGCCGAGAGCCACTCCGAAGAACAATGACTCTCGCATTTCAGCCTCCGATACAGGAAAACCAAGCAAGGTAACTGAATAGGCAAGTACGACGACAGCAAGAAAGTAGGCACCAGACCAGATCAGATATCGTCGATTTTCTATCACCTAACGCCCTCGCTGGTGAGTTGAAGCGACCGGCCGCAATGGGTCACAGGCGGAAAGTATAGCGCGAAATTCTCGACCGGCTGCTTTCAGACGCAAAGCGGAAATCGCTACGAAGCCAAGGCGACTGACTCAGAGCGGCCATGAGCGGTCGTTCGCAGATCGTTAAGCGCGCGAATAGTGGCGCTATGTCTCTTGTACCTCTTTGGTTCCCTCACTATTCAGGTACGGCGGCCCATTCGTCTCCAGCAATCTCCTCGCATCATCGAGCAGTTGTTTGTCAATGCTCTTCGCTCGGTTCGAAAGCGGATCGAGGTGAAGCCCGGATGCCGTGGCTCGCGTACGCTCGAAACTGTTATCGCTGTACTTCGCCACAACGAAATAGGGCCACGCGTACATAGGTAACACTACAGCGTGACGACGACTCTGATCGAGGGCGAATTCTCGATACACATGTTCACCTGTCTGCTCATAGAGCCGAACCGCAAGTTCGACGATCTGATACATCGGATAGACAGACCGGTCATCCAGGTATGGTCGGTTATTCAGGGCTTGCCGAAGGTATCGTATCGACGACTCATGATCCGCGGAGAACGCAGAAAGAACGGCGTAGGTCAAGTCTTCGTCAAAGCGATAGCCCATGCTGCTGGATAGTAATTTTTCTTTTTGCAGGACCTTCTCAAACTCTTGCTCTCTTCCTCGCAGAAGCTCCTCGATATGTTTGCTCTGCCCAACCGTGGCGGCGCTGAAAGCGTAATACGGCAAGTACTCTTCCAAGTAATAAAAGTAGGCTGTTTCGTTGAACTGTTTGAATGCCGCAGCGTGATCTTCGCCAAGGAAACTGGTCATCGCTCTGGCTAACATTGTGTAGCGGTGATCGATTTCTTGTCTGTCGGCCAGACGATGCACCTCCTGAGGAAATGGCACCAATGGATCGTGGGCAAACTCATAGCGACCATCTCGGACCACGGTGTACTCAACCGGTTCGCTAAGCTCATTTAGCGGACTCGGGTGCGTAGTCCTATGGTGATAGATTGGCCGCGGACTCGAGAAGGCCTTCGACACAAGGTCGGCAAATTTGTCGTCTGGAATACGGTCCATAGTACCGGCCATGAGCAGGTAGCGCGGCGCCAAGTCAATAGTCTCACCACGTCTCGATGCTCTCGCCCGTGCCGAGATTCGTGCATCCGAAGAATGCAGCCACTCGGCGATTGCCTCGGACGTCGCTGATTCAATGCGATGCCCCACGAGGGCTCCGGACCACATCTGCACGTCCTGCCTGACGGCCTGATACTGGTCAAACGTATTCCAGGCGAGAGGCGATTCGCCAAACGCGTGCAGTAGTTGCAGGAAATCCCGAAAACCGTATGGGCTATCGTACCTGCGCACGCGCGCTGCCGCCCATTGCGCAGCCAATTCGAGATCACCATTTAGCAACGCCAGTCGCTGCGATGAACTCATGCTGGCGCCAGAGCCCGCGTTCGAACTGGCGGACAGCTCGAGAAGCGGCCTTGCCAATTCATGCTGACCGATCCAGTAAAGCATCGCCGCAGCAAGATCCGCCTGGTTCTCCACGGATGTTGCCTCTACGCTCCCATCTGGTCCAAAACCCGGGTATGCGAGCCACGCTTCCTGAGCCTTGTCGTACTCGCCGCGACGCTTGTGAAAAATCCCAAGGGCATAGTACAAGGACCAGTCAGTGCTGCCAGCGTCAACTTTCGACCTCAGTTCACGCATCTCCGCATCCGCGTCGCCGGATTCACGGGCTATCCTGACCGCGAACTCATCCCGCTTCGGATGTCCATGAAAACGATCCGAATACTTTGCGAGTAGCTCCGCTCGTAGTTGCTCAGGATTGTCATGCGATTCGCTTTCGACTTGGATGGTCCACATGACGCACTGGAACGCCGTCCACATATAGTCAATACATCGCTGAAACGCACCGTCCTCGCGTTCCTCCGGTCGAATGAAGTAGTACCAAGCGGAACTCCTGGGCCACTCTGTGTACCGTGTGGAATAGCGCACAAACGGACTTTCGTTCAGGCTCATCCGCGGCCTCAAATTGAACGCATCCGAAACGCTGCGCGCTACAGCTACGGCATCCTGCGTCAACCTCCCGGTCCAGGCGAATCCATTAGCGCGGGCTGTCTTGGCGGCCTGGCGAAGATTGGTGTTCTCAGTGGCCGTGCTGTCCTTCATTACCTCACGCAGAACACGTGCCTTCAGCAAAGTCACCTCCGGATGTCCGGCGTAGAAGGACTCGAATCGATTCAATTTGTCGAGAGCCTTATCAGGTAGCGCTCTACTCTCAAGGTCCACACCAACAGCACGCAGGTGATTGCTGACCGCAGTTGTCTTGGCCCACTCGCCGATGTCTGTCTTGAACAGTGCCTGCCCGGCCCGCGGGCCGCCGCTGTTGCGCTCTTCTTCCAGCACCCCGATGTGCTCCCAAACAAGTCGCGTCAGCTCCACATCGTCCGGCAGGTTTCCGACAACCGCTTCCTTCTCGAAGAACTCTTCAAGTGAAAGGGTCGACGTCGCGGTGAGGCTATCAAGTGCCAGCTTGAGCGTCGCAATGGAGTAATCTGCCCAGGGCGCGTAGTCTCGCATCGAGCGACTAACCATCGCCGCCCACGCGGGATGGGCCTCAACAAATGGCTCAAGTGCATCCGTGCCCACAGTGCCTTTGTACCAGCGCTCGATCACCTGAAGATCTTTTAGTGCCATGAAACGAAGGACTGATGTCTCGTCACCTGCAACGCGCTCCTGTAGCTCAGGCAAGTTTCCATTAAGTGCCGCAAGCAGGGCTTCCTCGTGTCGATTGAGCGTGCCCGTCAGCAAGGCAACAGCCGCAGGTCGCCTGTCCAGGTAGGCGAAAGCGCGAGCTTTGAAGTAGCGATAGAAAGGCGTCTCGGGCGACAACCTTTCCAACTCCACAAGGGACCTTTCAAATAGTCGATCGCGAACTTCGTTGAACTCACCTTTGGGGTGCAGCATACCTAGCAGCTGCAGGTAGCCGGCCGCGTACACCGGGGACGAGCCGGCGCGCTCCAGCAACGCGTCCCACGATCCCGGAAACGTGAAACTGGATTCGTCGAACTCCGCGGTTACCTCTTGTGCGCTCGTTGGCCGTCCGATGGCAAATGCCGCTACCTCGTCAACGATGCCAAGAAACGACTGCGACGGTAGCTGCGTATCGCCGAACGGCAGGTCGGTCCAGGTTCTTGACTCGCCGCCATCCAGGTCCGTGACGGCCTTGAGCGTGGCGGTCAAGTTCCAACGGCTGCGCCCGTCGTGCTCGGC
>JAOUNK010000310.1 GCA_029881015.1 Gammaproteobacteria bacterium
GCGGTTGCTACTCCTCTCGGGCACCGGACAGGAACATCCATAAATCCTGAACGGCCGGACCGTGGCGGGCATCGTCGAGATCGACAATGTGCAACTGGTCTTCGGTCACGAGCACGTTGCCGGGATGAAAGTCGCCATGCAGACGGATCTCGCGAATCGCGCCGGCACGTTCGTAACATGCCTCGACGCCATCCAGCACGAGTTCGGCAATGCTCTCGTAGGCGGGGCGGTTGTCGTCCGGAATAAAGTCGTTCTCCAGCAGGTACTCGAACGACTCGGTGCCATAGCTATCGATGTCGATACTCGGCCGATGCTGAAAACGCGACACCTCACCTTCCAGGTGAATGCGAGCGACCAGTCGGCCAAGCTGCGTCTGGAGTTCGTAGTTGTCGAGATCCGGCGCCCGACCGCCACGACAGGGGTAAACGGCGACCCGGTGATGGCCGGCGTGGTGCAGCGTCGAGCCCGCATGCGCCAGCGGCGGCACGACGGGAATCTCCTGCGCGTCAAGGGCTATCGCGAAGGCGTGTTCCTCGAGGATGGCCTCGTCACTCCAGCGACCCGGCCGGTAGAATTTGGCCACAACCGGTACACCGTCTTCGATGCCTATCTGGTAGACGCGATTCTCGTAGCTGTTCAGCGCGAGAAAACGTCCGTCACAGGCAAAACCCATAGCGTCGAGCGTTGCGATGATGTCATCGGGCTGCAGGTCGGCGAACGCCAGCGTGGCCGGATCGCTCACGACGCTTTCTGGCGGGATTCCCGTTTGCGGTCGGTTTCGGTCAGGAGCTTCTTGCGCAGCCGCAGGTTGGTCGGCGTAACTTCGAGCAACTCGTCATCGTCGAGAAACTCGAGTGCCTGCTCGAGCGAATAGTTCAGAGGCGGCGACAGGATCAGGTTCTCGTCCGTTCCGGCCGCGCGAATATTCGTCAGCTGCTTCGCCTTGGTCGGGTTAACGACGAGGTCGTTCTGGCGCTTGTGAATACCGATGATCATACCCTCGTAGACGGGGGCGCCATGGCCGATAAACAGCTTGCCGCGTTCCTGCAGATTGAAGAGCGCGTAGGCTAGGGCCTTGCCCTGGACCATCGAGACCAGGGTACCGTTGTTGCGTTGGGCGATCGCACCCCGGACGCGCGGTGCGTACTCGTCGAGGACATGGTAAATCAAGCCGGAGCCGGACGTTGCCGTCAGGTACTCGGTGCGAAAACCGATCAGGCCACGCGTCGGAATCCTGTAGTCGAGACGAATTCTGCCTCTGCCGTCGGGCAGCATGTTTTGCAGTTCGCCCTTGCGATCGGCCAGACGCGTCATGACCGCACCCTGGTATTCCTCGTCGAAATCGACAGTCAGTTGTTCCCAGGGCTCGTGCTCTACGCCGTCGACGTCATGCATGATGACTTCGGGGCGCGATACGGCCAGTTCGAAGCCCTCACGGCGCATTGTCTCGACAAGCACCGAAAGGTGTAGTTCACCGCGTCCCGAGACACGGAACTTGTCAGGATCGCTCGTGTTGTCCACGCGCAGTGCGACATTGTGTTTAAGCTCCTGGTCGAGGCGTTCGCGAATCTGGCGGCTGGTCAGGAACTTGCCGTCCTGTCCGGCAAACGGGGACTTGTTGACCTGGAACGTCATGTTGACAGTCGGTTCGTCAACACTAAGAGCGGGCAGGGCTTCTTCATGCTCGGGATCGCACAGCGTGTCCGAGATGCCGAGTCTGTCAATGCCGCTGAATACGATAATGTCCCCCGCGGTCGCGCTGTCAGCGCGTATGCGTTCCAGACCGTGAAAGCCGAACAATTCGAGTACCCGGGCACGCCGCGACGAACCGTCGGGCGCAACGACGCTGACCGGGGAATTCGCTTTGAGCGTACCGCGGCGAATGCGGCCAATGCCGAGCACGCCCACGTAGGTGTCGTAGTCGAGGCTGGAAACCTGTAGCTGCAGCGGTCCGTCCGCATCGACGTCAGGATGGGGCACGTGTTTTACGATAGTCTCGAACAGCGGGTTCATGTCACCGCTGCGCACGTCGGAGTCGTCACCGGCATAACCTTCGAGCGCCGATGCGTAGATGATGGGGAAGTCCAGCTGTTCGTCAGTCGCGCCAAGACGGTCGAAGAGGTCGAACGTCTGATCAATCACCCAGTCCGGCCTCGCGCCCTCGCGATCGATCTTGTTGACGACAACAATGGGCACGAGGCCCTGGGCGAATGCCTTTTGGGTCACGAACCGCGTCTGCGGCATCGGCCCCTCAACGGCGTCCACGAGAAGCAATACGCTGTCGACCATGGACAGCACGCGTTCGACCTCGCCGCCGAAGTCGGCATGCCCCGGGGTGTCGACGATATTGATCCGGTAGCCCTGCCAGTTGACGGCAGTGTTTTTCGACAGGATAGTGATGCCACGCTCGCGTTCCAGGTCGCTGGAGTCCATGACGCGATTGGGTACGTCAGCGCGGGGGCCCAGGGTCCCTGATTGTTGCAGCATCTGGTCCACCAGCGTGGTCTTGCCATGGTCGACGTGGGCGATAATCGCGATGTTGCGGAGGTTTGAAATATCTGACATTCGGGTACTGCGCTGAGATGAGTGGCGGCGGATTATAGAGACCCGTTCTGTGAATTGATATGGGAAAGATATGAGCAGGGTATTTGAACAGACGGGAATCCTGGCAGCCGCCTTGTTACTGGCGGCCTGTGGGCGTGTAGGTGCGGATCTGGACCTCGTCGCCTATGAACAGGAAATACTGGATTGGCGCAAAGGGCGGCTCGAGAGACTCCTGGCGCCGACGGGTTACCTGAACCAGATCGGTCTTCACTGGCTGCAGCCCGGCGTGTATTCCATTGGCTCGGACGCGCAGAACGACATAGTAGTCCCAGCCACAGCAGCCGCCCGCATTGGCGCGTTTCATGTCGGCGATGAAGGCGTACGGCTGGTGGTCGAAGACGGGGTCGAGGTGCAGGCCGAAGGTGTTGCCGTCCGCGACTTCATGATGCCGGCCGACACGACGGGCAAAGGCGTTCTCGTGTCTCACGGTTCGCTGGCATGGAGTGTCATCGAGCGCGGCGGGAAGCTCGCGGTACGCATCCGGGACTACGAGCACCCCTTTGTCGCAACGTTCGGGCCTTTGCCGTACTACGACATCGATCCGTCGCAACGCGTCGTCGCGACCCTGCGTAAGTACGACGAGCCTCGAACCATTACGGTCAATACGGTTATCGAGGGCTTTCAGCAGTTTCCCGTATCGCCCGGGGTCCTGGAATTCGAACTGAACGGCGAGGTCCACGATCTAGAGGTTCAGTCTTCGTCTGACAACAAGCTCTTTATTGTATTTGGTGACGAAACCAATCGCGGCGAAACCTATGGCGCCGGGCGCTTCGTGTACGTAGATGACCCCGGCGTCGACGGTGGCGAGACTATTCTCGATTTCAACAAGTCATACAGCCCGCCGTGCGCCTTCAACGATTTCTCTACGTGCCCGGTTGCATCGCCGCGCAACAGGCTGGCAACCAGGGTAACCGCGGGGGAAAAATACGATCCGGCGCTGCACTACTCGGGTGCGACAGGCCACTAGTCGACAACGTCGAACGTCAGACCGGCGTTCTTCGTCAACCTTGCCATGAGGGGTGCGGCCATGGCCGAGGCGGGCGTCCACACGCCGCCGCCAGTCTCGAGGGCATCCTTTGCCAGGCACACGGCTGCTTCGGCGAGCATCTTGCTGGTCGATCCGTAACCGGGATCCTGGTCGCCGGTAATGCGCGAACGCAGAGTCCGGCCGTCCGGTAGTTTGCCGATCTGCATGAGATTGAAGAACCCGGCTTTCTGCAGTTCCGGCGACGGGCCTTCGCCCGGTTTAGGCAAGACGAAGCGCTGCAGGAACTTGCGGGTAGGGCCGATGCTGACGCCGAGCATCAGCACACCGAGAGCCAGGGTTATCATCGTGCCTTTCAGCCAGCCGCCAATACCCCGTCCCGTAAGCATGGCTTCCCGGTACCGGAAGTCCCGCCCATAGGGAAACCCGGCCACGGCATTGCTGCGTCTCACTATGCGCATATTGATGCTGCCCATAATGAACGGTGCCGTCCAGGCATCGGCATCCCGGTCGAAAACGACCTTTTGCTGGTCGTAGCCGTCAGGGCCTTCGCGTTCACCCTCAGGGTTCAGCGTGTAGGG
>JAOUNK010000311.1 GCA_029881015.1 Gammaproteobacteria bacterium
TCACGGCACGGTGTTTCATTTCTCCACGATGAAAGACGATGTCGGCGTCGAGGCGTCGCTGCAGTGGAACGACGGCTACCAGGAAAACATGTTCTGCTACACGAACAATATTCCCCAGCGCGATGGCGGCACCCACCTGGCGGGCTTCCGCTCGGCATTGACGCGCACGCTCAACAGCTATATCGAAAAAGAACTGTCGAGTCGCAAGGACAAGTTCACGCCCAGCGGTGACGATGCCCGCGAGGGCCTGACGGCCATCCTGTCGGTCAAGGTGCCGGATCCGAAGTTCTCGTCCCAGACCAAGGATAAATTAGTTTCATCTGAAATCAAATCCATCGTGGAACAGTCGATGGCGGCCAAGCTGGAAGAATTCCTGCTGGAGAACCCGCAGGAAGCCAAGGCCATCGTCTCGAAGATCGTCGATGCCGCGCGAGCGAGAGAAGCCGCACGCAAGGCGCGCGAGATGACCCGCCGTAAGGGCGCGCTCGACGTCGCGGGCCTGCCCGGCAAGCTGGCGGATTGCCAGGAAAAGGACCCGGCACTGTCCGAGCTGTTCCTCGTCGAGGGTGACTCCGCCGGCGGTTCGGCGAAGCAGGGTCGCGATCGTCGCACCCAGGCCATCCTGCCGCTCAAGGGCAAGATCCTCAACGTCGAGAAGGCGCGCTTCGACAAGATGCTGCAGTCCGCCGAAGTCGGCACGCTGATCACGGCACTCGGTTGCGGCATCGGGCGGGACGATTTCGATGCCGACAAGCTGCGCTACCACCGCATCATTATCATGACGGACGCCGACGTCGACGGGTCCCACATCCGCACGTTGCTGTTGACGTTCTTCTATCGGCAAATGCCGGAGCTCATCGAGCGCGGTCATATCTACATTGCGCAGCCGCCGCTCTACAAGATCAAGCGCGGCAAGCAGGAGGTCTACGTCAAGGATGACGCCGAGCTCGACCGCTACCTGCTCAATGCGGCCATGGACGGCGCGTCGCTCTTCGTTAACGCGGACGCGCCGGCGCTGACCGGCGTCGGCCTCGAGACGCTCGCAAAAGAATACATCGCGGTGGAAAACATCCTGGCCCGGCTCACCAACCGCTACGACGTGACCGTGCTGCGCTGCATCAGCCGCTTACCGGAGGTCACGGCCGACGTCACCGAAAACCTCGACGCTCTCGACGCCTGGGCAAAACAGCTTAGCGACGCCTTGCCCAAGTACTCGGGCGACCGCGCCGAGAACGGCAATGGCGGAAGCTACACAGCCGAGCTCGATCGTGGTGACGAAGACGGAGAGGGCGTTCGCATCGCCATCACCAAGGTGCAGCATGGCCTTGGGACCACGCGTTATTTTCCGCGCGAGTTTTTCGGCACCAACGAGTACCGTCACATCATGGCGCTGGCAGCGAAGCTCAACGATCTCGTCTCGGAGGGCGCGTTCATCAAGCGTGGCGACCGCGAAGAGCCGGTCGATTCCTTCGCGGCCGCCATCGAATGGCTGATGGCCGAAGCGCGGCGCGGCCAGGCAATCCAGCGCTACAAGGGCCTCGGTGAGATGAACCCGGATCAGCTCTGGGACACGACCGTGAACCCCGAAACGCGCCGCCTCATGCAGGTAAAAATCGAAGACGCCGTCAAGGCGGACGAGATCTTTACAACGCTCATGGGTGACCAGGTCGAGCCGCGACGCGAGTTCATTGAGAAGAACGCGCTGACTGTTGAGAATCTCGACGTCTGACGTCTGAGGCACCAGCCTAACTGAATTATTTCACCGGTAACGGGTCTTAAAAAAACGAATCGAAAAGCGACCGGTCTGCACCGGTCGCGGTTTACCTTTCAAAGGGGAGAAACAGTGAAGAAACTACTGATCGGCGCAGCAGCCTTGCTGCTCGTCGCGGCGTGCGGCCAGGACGCCAATGAACCGACCGCGGAAGAAGCCAGGCCGTTACGCTCCGGCATCGATCTATCGGCGATGGACACCAGCGTTAGACCCGGCGACGACTTCTTTTCGTACGTCAACGGCAAGTGGGTGGCCGAAACAGAGATCCCGGCCGACAAAGGTCGTTACGGCGTGTTCGACGTGCTGCGCGACGAATCACAGGAAGCGGTCAAGGCCATCATCGAGGAGTCCGCGACCGGCGATTTCGAGAAAGGCACCGACGAGCAGAAAGTCGGCGATATGTACAAGTCCTTCCTCGACTGGGATACGCGCAACGCGCGCGGCCTGGAGCCGCTCCAGCCCGAGCTCGACCGGATCAGCGCCATCTCCGATTACGATGACCTCGCGGTCTACTTTGCCGAAACCGTCAAGCGCAACCTGGACGCGCCTTTCGGCCTTGGCCAGGTTGCCGACTTCATGGACCCGAACTACTACATGATCTATGCCGGCCAGAGCGGGCTCGGCCTGCCGGATCGTGAGTACTACCTCAAGGACGACGAGAAATCGGAAGAGCTTCGCCAACAGTACGTCGCGCATATTGAAAAGATGTACGACCTTGCCGGTCTCGACGGTGGCGCAGATGCGTCGCGGGTCGTCATGGCTCTGGAGACGCGTCTCGCCGAGCAGAACATGACCAAGGAACAGGCGCGCAACTGGACGGCAAACTACAACAAGGTGCCGCTTGCCGAGTTGTCCGCACTGATGCCCAACTTCAACTGGGACGGCTACATTGCCGAAATCGGCCTGCAGGACGTCGACGCTATCGTTGTGTTCACGACCGACTACCTGAAAGCCCTCGACGGCATTATCGTCGACACCGATCTCGACACGTGGAAGACCTACCTCACCTGGACCGTGCTCAACAACACGGCAGGCCGCCTGACGCGCGAACTCGATCAGCAGAATTTCGAGTTCTACGGCAAGACGATGTCCGGCCGGGAAGAGCAGCAGGAGGACTGGCGCCGGGCGGTCGATCGCGTCAACGGCACGCTCGGTGAGGTCGTCGGCAAGGTTTACGTCAAGAAGCATTTCCCGCCCGAGGCCAAGGAGCGCATGCTCGAGCTCGTGGGCAACCTCGTGAAGGCCTACGAGAAGAGCATTACCGAACTCGACTGGATGAGCGACGAAACCAAGGCAGAGGCGCTGGACAAGCTGTCCAAGTTCACGCCGAAGATCGGCTACCCGGATGTCTGGCGCGATTACTCGGCGCTCGACATCAGGCCGGACGACTTCTATGGCAACGGCGAGCGCGCCGCGCTGGCCGAATACAAGCGCATCCTCGATCGCCAGGGTGGTCCGGTTGATCGCACCGAGTGGGGCATGACACCGCAGACCGTCAATGCCTATTACATGCCGCCGCTCAACGAGATCGTTTTCCCCGCAGCCATCCTGCAGTGGCCGTTCTTCGACATGGAGGCGGACGACGCCATGAACTACGGCGGCATCGGTGCCGTCATCGCTCATGAAATCGGTCACGGCTTCGACGACTCCGGTAGCACGTTCGATGGCGACGGCGTCATGCGCAACTGGTGGACCGACGAAGACCTCGCGGAATTCAAGAAGCGCACGGGCACACTGGTGCAGCAGTACGACGAGTTCAAGCCGTTCAACGATCTCGCCGTCAATGGCGAGTTCACGCTGGGCGAGAACATCGGCGACCTGGGCGGAATCGCCATCGGGCTGCTGGCCTACCAGATGTCACTGGACGGCAAGGAACCGCCGGTCATCGATGGCTTCACGGGCATCCAGCGCGTATTCCTCGGCTTCGGCCAGGTTTGGCGCGGCCAGTACCGCGACGAAACCCTGCGGCTGCAGATCGGCACCGATCCGCACTCGCCGTCGATGTACCGCGCCAACGGGCCCGTACGCAACGTTCCGGAATGGTACGAAGCGTTCGACATCAAGGAAACTGACGCGCTGTATCTGCCGCCCGAAGAGCGCGTGAAAATCTGGTAACCCAATGACGGACAAACGCACAACGATCTTCGCGCTCATCCTCTTCCTGGCGCCGATCGTTGTTGCGTGGTACGACCTTTCAGTCGCAGCGGCAGCAGGTATCGTCATCCTGCTGCTGCTGTGCCGCTGGCTGATCACGTTAAGTGGCATCATCGCGCCCGAGCGATCGCCAGAACTTGTGCTGGCGAGCATATCGGCCAGCCACTTCGTCGAAAAAGTGCGCTGGTGTCTCGACCGCCTCGGCGTAGAGTATGAAGAGCGGGTTTCAGGC
>JAOUNK010000312.1 GCA_029881015.1 Gammaproteobacteria bacterium
GTGCCGACATTGGCGATCAAAGCGGCATCGCCGCTCGAGAACAGGGACTGCAATTCGGACATGCCGGGGTGCAGTCCGTAGGTCCGCCCGTCGGCCGTTGCGCCCGGCAGGGGCAGCAACGCCGGGCGCTCGAGCGCGAGATCCGAGCGGATCGCGCGGTACTCCGCGTATTGCGAGGTCTCGGTTGGCACGAGCATGTTGAACGAATCGTTACCACCGGCGAGCAGAATGCAGACCAGCGCGCGGTAGTCGCTGGCTGACTGGGCAGCAGCGCTGCGCGACATGCCGAGCTGCAGCAGCGTGCTCGTCACGGTTGCCGACGCCACACCGAGCGAGCAGCTGTGTGTCAGGAATCCTCTTCGAGTCATCATCGGTCTGTCTCCTTACAGTCGAACGGCGTAGTCGGGCGAAATGAGAAACATGACCAGGGCGACCCTGAGACGCAGCTCCGGATCGTCGATATCGGCGACCAGGCTTTCGATGGCATTGCGCGTCGCCACGTCGAGCGTCCCGCCGGTCAGAACCAGGTCGAGCCGATCGAGCAGTTCGGCGGCGTCGCCCTTGACGTCATCGAACGACGCATAGTCGAGCGTCACCGCGGCGAACGGCTCGGGGGCATCGGTAACGAAGTCGGCGAAGACGATGAAGTCGATCATGTTGGATACGCCGACGACCGAACTGCTGGTCGTGATCTGGAACTCCGGTGCGACGAGTCCGGCGGCGGCGATCTCACCGGCCGGCGAGTGCGCCGGCAGGAAGAAGTTGAACACGCTCGGCGCGGATAGCGGATGCTGCTTGCCGAGCTCCTGGACAAAGTAGCCGGTGTTGGCGATGAAGCCGTCGTCACTTACCGCGCCCAGCTGGCGCAGCAGGGCGACGTTGCGAACGACCGGTTCGCGCAGCTTGCCGAAGTTGGCATCGCTGCCGGGGTCGGCATTCGCCTCCGGATCCAGCAACACCGCACGCAGCACCGCGCGCATGTCGCCGCGCACTCCGCCGGTATCACCGTTGAAGGCGCGCGCAACCCGCTCGACATAGGCGGGCGACGGGTTGGACGTGACCAGTCGCTGAATCAGCTGCCTGCCGATGAACGGTCCCACGTTGGGATGGTTGAACAGGTTGTCGATCGCCGCTTCGATGTCCTGCATGCCGGACTGGCCGGCCGGCACGATCGTTCCGTTCAACAGCGCCTTCGACCCGGGTTCGTGATGGGCGTCGAACATCTGCATCGGTTCGACGAAGTTCGGTTGCGGGTTGCCGAAGAAGGCGCCGCTTCCGCCGTAGGACAGGCCGGTAAAGATCTTCGCAAACTCGCGAATCTCGACGTTCGAGTAGGTCGGGATCGGCTCACCGTTGGCGTCGAGGCGCAGGCTGCCGTCGAGATCCAGCTCGAAAAGGCCGATCGAGAACAACTGCATGACTTCGCGCGCATAGTTCTCGTCGGGAAACGTGTTGTTGGCCGTGTCCGAGCGACGATTGTTGACGTGGCTCAGGTAGATCCCCATCGACGGGTGCAGGGAAACCTCGCGCAGCAGGTCCCGGTAGTTGCCGAATGCATTGTCGAGCAGCGTGTCGTAGTAGTCGCTCAGCGCTTCGGGAAAGATGATGAGCGCATCGACGTTGTCGGAGACGACGAAGATCTGGCTGAGCGCAAACGCGACCCGCTGGCGCAGGACGTCATCGCCGGTAACCGCGCGGTGCCACCACGCGAGTCGTCGAAACAGGATCAGGTATTCGATGTCCTGCTCGAAGGCCGCAAACTCGCCGGCGTCGCGGCGCGCGACCAGGTCGGCGACGATCGGCGCATGATGGCCGACCGGCAGTGCAAACTGTGCTTCGAGCCAGTCGGCCTTGCCGCGGCGCGCCAGCGCTTCGATTTGCGCAAAGTTCAGTCCGAAGCTTGCTCTCGCCGCGAATCGCGACGCGTCCTCCAGCTCGGCCGCCGTCGGCGGTGGCAGGGGACCCGGCGGAACGACGGCACCGCCGCCGCTGCTGCCGCCGCCACCGCAGGCAGCGACCAGAATGGTGGCCAGCAGCACCGGCCCGAATCGTCCCTTCATCACAAGCCCTCCCACTTGGTTGCAGGGACTTTGTGCAGTCAGGATCGAATCGGTTTACGGCGATTCGAAGATCCGCGGCGGCTTATGTAAGATGCCCCGCCCTCATCGTCACCCGGAGGTCCGATTCAGGCAGGGCACGGGAGTCGAGCGACTCAACGGACGACGTTTCCGTCCGCGTCCCACACCTCGACTTCGCCAAGGCCGAGCCCACGCACGTCGTCTTCCACTTTCGCGAGATCTCCGGCGATGATCCACGTCAACGCGCCCGCATCGATCTCTGTCTCGAACGCGTTTGCCGCCATTTTCTCATTCACCCCCGCCAGGCGCTGTCCACGCTGCTCGATTTCGTCATCGGACAGTCCGTAGACGTGGTTGTGTATCAGGTAGCGGAGCACGGCATTCGTCGTCGACAGCGTTGCCGGAAGTTTGCGAATGCTCTCGTCGCGCATCGACGCGACCTCATCGGCGGTAAGCGGCGAGTCGCCGATCACGGCTTCGAGCTCATTGATCAGCTCGACGATACTGTCTTTGGTCTTGTCGGTTTGCACCTGGGCGTTGATGCGCCATTTGCCGGGACCGGTTTCAGACACAAGCGAGGATCGAACGCCATAGCTCCATCCCTTGTCTTCGCGAAGATTCATGTTGATGCGCGACAGAAACGAACCGCCATAGACCATGTTCGCGATCTGCAACGACTCGTAGTTGTCGCCGTAGGGTCGTGAAACCTGGTGCAACGCCACAATATTCGACTGCACGGCTCCCGGCGTATCGAACAGAATCACCCGCGAAGTACCGAGCTCCGGCGTACCGTCAATGGCCGGCGCCACCTTCACGTCGCCGCTTGCCTGCCAGCCGCCGAAATGCCGTTCGAGCACCGTCTTGAGCTCGTCCTGCCGGATATCTCCACCAACGAACAGGGTCATGTTCTCCGGACGAATCCATCGTTTATGGAATTGCTGCAGGTCATCCGGGCCGAACGATGCGATCGACTCGGGCAGGCCGTGCGCTCGCAGCCCGAAGGGATGATCCGGACCATACATGATCTCGTCTTCGTACAGACCGATCAGCGACGAAGGCGTCGCCTGGTCGGACTCGATATGCGAGAGCTTGCGCGACTGGGTGATCGCGAACTCTGCAGCATCGAAATCCGGTCGCCGAAGCATGTCGCTGAACAGGTCGACCGCGGCATCCGCCTTCGAACTCAGTGTCGACAAAATGAAGAGCGTCGACGACTTGCCGACCTCAAAGGTGAAAGAGCTGCCGGTCTGTTTCAGGGCTTTTGCAACCTCTCCCGCCGATCGGCCGTCGCTTCCCTTCTCCAGCGACTCCATTGTGAGCTCGTACAGGCCCGACTCGCCGTCGGCCTCCGCCGTCCGCCCGAAGTCGAATACGGCGCTGACCTGCAGCGCGGGAATGCCGGTGCGCTCGACGAACCGAACCTTGACGCCATTGCGCAAGCTGAAATCCGAGACGACCGGAGCGCTCGGTGTTGGGAACGAGTCGACGACCGGGAGCTGGCTTCGATCAACATCAGAAACGACTGTCTCCGGGGAACCGAAGGGTTCGACCAGCAACTGGTAGTAATTGTCTCCGAACCAGGATTGGGCAGCGTCTCTCACCTCACTGGCGGTCATCGACTCGTGCCACGCGAACTCGACCTTGTAGTGTTCCGGGTCGCCCCCGTACATCTCGCTGTCGATCAACCGGACCATCTTGCCGTTGATCGTTTCGAGTCCCTGGACCTGTTGCGACGCCGTTGCCGTCTTCAACAATTCGAGTTCTGCGTCACTCGGCCCGCGTTCTGCAAACTCGCGCATTACGGCGTCGATAGCTGCAGAGACGTCGTCGACCTTGCTGTCTGCCGCCAGCGTAACGGTCAGGCTACTGATGCCTGCCAGGTCGTGTGCCTGGCTGCTGAAGCCGACTTCCGTGGCGAGCTTACGCTCCTTGACCAGGACTTCGTACAGGCGTGCTGCATCGTCACCGCCAAGGCTCTGCGCCGCATACGAAAGTGCGACGGACTGCCGATGATCGCGGCCCGGCCCGACCCAGTGTCGCT
>JAOUNK010000313.1 GCA_029881015.1 Gammaproteobacteria bacterium
CGCCGCGATATGGCAGCCGGACTGCGCGCAAAGAGTGGCAGATTGCTAGTCACGATTGCCGGTAAAACTGCCGCATGTTGCTTGCTATGCCAAAGCGTCCGCTGGGTGCAGGTAGAGTCCAGGCAGCGACCTCGTCGCGCGTCTCTTCACGAGCGGCGTCAGAACGAATCGACCGCGATGGCCATCGTCAGGTCGGGGTCCGCTGTCATGGCCGCGAGGTAGCCATGGGCACGAGGTAACACATGCGCGCAATAGAATGCCGCGGTTGCCAGCTTGTTCGCGCCAAAGGCCTTGCTGCTGCCGCTCGTTGCGGATACCGCGATCGCCGCTGCCTTGGTCAGGTAGGCACCACCGAGCACGGTACCGGCCAGCATCAACAGGTTGAAACCCGCAGAACCCGTGGCAGCCGGACTCGTTGCCGCATTGGCAAGCAGCCAGTTCATGCCCTGTTCCAGTAGATCGAGACCGCCGCGGATGTCCCGGGCAAGCCTGGCAAGCCGCTCGTCATCCGCGACCGCGTCGCAGAGATCGCGCAGTTCGGCAATGAGGACGCTGAGTTCGCGGCCCTCGTCGGCCAGTATCTTGCGCCCCGCGAAGTCACCGGCCTGGATGCCGCTCGTACCTTCGTAGATCGTGAGAATCCGGGCGTCCCGGTAGTGCTGCGCCGCGCCGGTTTCTTCGACGAAGCCCATGCCGCCATGAATCTGGATGCCGAGCGACGTGACCTGTTCGCTCGTCTCGGTGCACCAGCCCTTCACCACGGGTGTCAGTAGCGAGAGGCGCTTGTTGGCAGCGGCACGAGCGTCGGCGTCGGCCGCATGATGTGCGATGTCATCGAAAGACGCAGCCGAGTAGGCGAGTGCGCGCATTGCTTCGACCTGGGCACGCATGAGCATAAGCATGCGACGGACATCGCCGTGATGAATGATCGGTGCCCGTTCTTCCTGTCCGGGCACACGACCCTGGACGCGATCGTTGGCGTAGCTTCGGGCCAACTGGTAGGCGCGCTCACTGACCGCGAGACCCTGTAGGCCGACGCCCATCCTGGCGTGGTTCATCATGGTGAACATGGCCGCCAGGCCCCTGTTTTCCTCACCCACCAGGTAGCCAACGGCGCCATCGTTGTCGCCGAAGCTCATGACGCAGGTCGGGCTCGCGTGGATGCCGAGCTTGTGTTCCAGGGAGGTGGCTTTTACGTCGTTGCGTTCGCCGGGCTCGCCATTCTCGTCGAGCAGGTATTTCGGCACGAGGAACATCGATATCCCGCGTACGCCCTCCGGTGCCCCGTCGATGCGCGCCAGCACCAGGTGAATGACGTTGCCGGCCAGTTCGTGATCGCCCCAGGTAATGAATATCTTGGTGCCGCGAATCCGGAACTGGTCCCCATCGCGCTCGGCGCGGCAGGCAACGGCCGACAGGTCGGAACCTGCCTGGGGTTCGGTGAGGTTCATGGTGGCCGACCACTCGCCCGTGGTCAGCCTGGGAAGGTACTGTGCTTTGAGCGTGTCGCTGGCGTGGGCGCTGATAGCCGCGACGCCATCCTGCGTGAGCATGGGCAGAAGCGAGTAGGCGATGTTGGCGCTTTGCACCATCTCGGCGGTCGCGAAAGCAACAATCGCCGGCAGGCCCATACCGTCGTGCTCCGGGTTGCCGGCAACGGCTTGCCAGCCGTTCTCGACAAACTGCCGGTGGACATCGGCCAGTTCGCCAGCCACGTGCACCACGTCGTCCGCGAGGCGGCAACCGTACCGGTCACTTGGCACGTTGGTCGGCGCAATGACATCGCGCGCGAACTTGCCGGCTTCCTCGACGATCTGTTCCAGGTCTTCTTTCTCGAACCCCGCAAACGCATCGAGGGACAAGATGCCCTCAATATTCGCGAGGTGCCGAATGCAAAAGTTGATATCTGTAAGAGGCGGCTTGTAGTCGGTCACGTCAGGTCCCCGGGGTGGTTTCACGGCTTATTCCGAACCCCCCGATTTTACTGGCAGTGCACGCCGGCTTGAATCATGCATCGATGGTAGGCGTGACCGGCGTCTAGTCCTGCAACTCCTCTTCGTAGACCTGCGATGTGGTCTGTGCAGATGACAAGGCGTCACTGAACGCGATGGGCTGCTCGGCCTGTTTGCCTTCCTTGAAATAGCGGTACGTAACGAACCCGATCAGCAAGATGTGCACGACCGCCGTGAACACGAACAGCCCTTCCGCACCCTGCAGCGTCATGAGCGCGGACGCGGCGAACGGCCCGATGATCGCGCCGATGCCGTACATCAACAATAAGCCTGCGGAGACTTTCACATACTCTTTCGGGTCCGCGTAGTCGTTTGCGTAGGCGACGGCGATTGAATACATCGGGAACGCGAACGCACCCCACAGCCCGCCGAGGACAACGGCGGCAGTGGGTCCCAGTTTCGATTGCAGCAAGGCCAGGGCGAGACCGGCACTCGCGCCGAACACGCACACGCCGAACAGGACCTTGCGGCGGCCGATCGCGTCCGACAGCAGGCCAAGCGGCCACTGCAAGATAGCGCCACCGATTACCGCGGCTGCCATGAACCAGGCCGCCATCGTTACCGCGTCGCCGACCGAAGCAGCGTAGATGGGTGACAAGCCCCAGAACGCGCCGTTCGACAGACCGACAGCAAAGCAACCTACCGTGCCCGAGGGCGACACCTCGATAAGCCGGCGAATATTGGTTTTCGTGGAGGCCGGCTGCGCGGGTGATGGTGACAGGGACAGCGCAATAGGCACGGCGCCGATCGAGAACAAAACGGAAGTGATGACGAACAGCTGCAGCCCAACCGGGTCGTAGAGCAGCGTCATCATCTGGCCTGCCGCCATCATGGTCAGCGTGATCATGGAATACGTCGCGAAGATCAGCCCGCGATTGGCGTTAGTCGCCCGCTCGTTCAGCCACGACTCGATGACGATGTACAGAGATGCGAGGCAGAATCCCGTCAGGACTCGCAACAAGCCCCAGATCACGGGTCCGACCATGAGGCCGTGTAACAGCGGCGCCGCGGAGGCCATGGCGCTCATCGCGAGAAAGACACGGATGTGGCCGACCCGCCGCAGCAGTTCGCCCCCCTTGAGGCAGCCAAGCGTGAACCCCAGGAAGTAGGCGGCGCCCATGGCACCGATAGCCACCGTCGAGAACTGCTCGAGCGACGCACGGACCGGCAGCAGCGTGCCCTGCAGGCCCTGCCCGGCGAGCAGTATCGCGGCGCTGAGTAACAGTGTTGCAACGGGAGCCAGGGCGCGAATCGGCATGGTATGACCTGAAGAGAAGTGCGGGGGGGATGCCCCGAAAGGCGGGTACTCTACCAGCCTTGCGGCAGCCTACAAATGACTTTGTCCAACCATCCAAACGGCAACGACGAGCTGGGCTATCCCGATGCCGGGGATTATCCTGAGTGCCGCTGTCACTGGGCGTCGTGCTCCTCGATGCCGGCGCTGGAGAAAGACCGTCGCTCCCGCCTATGCAGGAAGTAGTCCCACACGAGTTTCACGGCGATCAGGAGCGCCGGGAAGGTCGTGTAAGTCAAGACGCCCGGCCAGGTCTGAATCGCGGTCAGCCCGGCGGCGATGGTTACGAGCAGTGCGATGCTGCGTTTGAATGGCAACCACATCAGGGCGCCGGCACGAGCCCGGCGACATTCGCCAAGGAAGAGAAAGTTGATAATGTAGGAGAGTCCGTGGCCCGCGACGAACAGCATCGAGCACTTGAACAGCAACGGCGCCTGTTCGCGAACGAACTCGCTGCCATCGAGCCCCGTGAGCTCCTGCTGAGCGACGATGAGAGCCACGCCTGCAAGCAGTACTATCAGGAAGAATGCGCCGCCCGACTTGACGATGGCAATGAGGGACAGCAACACACCGCTGCCGCGCGAGACGTCGATCCAGCGGTTCTCATAAGGGTCGCCGAAGAGTGAGGCGGTTACCAGTTTCAGGCCGCTGAACAGCCCCACCCACAATGCCTCGAACCAGTAGACGACCACGACTTCGAACAGCGTCAGGTCAAGGGCGAAGAACAGGAAGAGCATGCCGGCATTGGCGGAAAAAAGGCTCAACGCGGCAACGCCTCGGGCCCCGAGACGATGCACGGGTCCGCTCGC
>JAOUNK010000314.1 GCA_029881015.1 Gammaproteobacteria bacterium
TCACGCCGGACGTCACGCGGCAGCGCGCGATCGACACTTCGGGCCAGTTGCCGTCGTTCAGGATCTCGGTGACATAGCACCGCTCTTCCGTCCAGACTTCAGGTTTCGGTTCGGGGCTCACAGGTCGACAATAACGTGATTCAAGCGCAGGAGCATCGTATGACCAGGGATTCGCTGGCATGATCGCGTGCCGCTCGGCCGTCCCGGGACTCCCAAAGACGTGGCCGACGCGGTATTGTTTCTTCTCAGCCCCGCCGCCCGCTGGATCAGCGGCACCAATTTGGTCGTCGACGGGGAATGTCGGCCCGAAGCAAGTGGTAAACAAGAACAATGGCGACTGCTCATATCAATGCGGCCCCCGGTGACTTTGCCGATACGGTGCTGATGCCCGGCGATCCGCTGCGCGCGCAGTACATCGCGGAGTCCTTTCTCGACGACGCGCGGCGCGTGACCGACGTGCGCAACATGTGGGGCTATACCGGTAGTTACAAGGGCCGTCCCGTCTCGGTGATGGCGCACGGCATGGGTATCCCGTCTGCGTCCATCTATACGCACGAGCTCATTACGTCCTACGACGTGCAGCGCGTGATCCGGGTCGGTAGCTGCGGGACGACGCACCCGGACGTCGCGTTGCGTGACATTGTGATCGCGATGGGCGCATCGACCGATTCGGGCGTCAATCGCATGCGCTTCGGCGGCTACGACCTGGCCGCGCTCGCGAGTTTCGACCTTGTCGAGAAAGCCGTTGCGGCGGCGCGAGCGGCAGGGGTCCGTTTCCACGTTGGCAACATTTTCTCCGCAGACCTCTTCTACACGCCCGATACCGACATGTTCGAGACGATGGCGAAATACGGCGTCTACGGCATCGAGATGGAAGCGGCCGGCATCTTCCCGATCGCCGTCGAGAACAACGCCGAGGCGCTCGCAATCTGCACGGTGAGCGACGACATTCCGAACGGCAAGCACCTGAGCGCCGCAGAACGCGCGACCACGTTTGACGAGATGATCGCCGTGGCTCTCGAAACCGTCGTTGCCGGGGACTGATCATGGCGGTACTGAAGGCAGTCAAGACGATCTCGCGCCTGCCCGACCTGAGTCGGGTGCCGGCCGTGGACGAGGTGGGCGTCGATGAGCGCGTTGCGCGGTTCCAGAGTCGCAGCATCAAGAAGGCGTCGAAGGTAGAGGCGCTCAAGTTGATCCTCAGCATGATCGACCTTACGACACTCGAGGGACAGGACACGCCCGGCAAGGTGCGGCAACTCTGCCAGAAGGCGATTCACCTGCACGATGCATTGCCGGGCCTGCCACATGTGGCTGCCGTCTGCGTTTACCCGACCATGGTCAGCGTCGCGAAGGAAGCGCTTGCCGGGACGGACATCAGCGTGGCGTCAGTGGCCACGGCGTTCCCGAGTGGCCAGTCCACGCTCAGCGTTAAGCTGGACGACACGCGCATGGCGGTTGCTGCCGGCGCCAATGAAATCGACATGGTGATTTCACGCGGGGCGTTCCTGGCCGGTGACTATCGCTACGTGTTCGACGAAATCAAGGCTGTCAAGAAAGCCTGCGGCGATGCCCATCTCAAGGTCATTCTCGAAACGGGCGAGCTCGGGACGCTCGACCGCGTGCGCAAGGCGAGCGTTCTCGCGATGCACGCCGGCGCCGATTTCATCAAGACGTCGACCGGCAAGATCCAGCCGGCCGCCACGATGCAGGTCACGCTCGTCATGCTGCAGGCGATCCGGGATTACTACCACGACACCGGCCGCATGGTCGGCATGAAGCCGGCCGGCGGCATATCGACGTCCAAACTCGCGGTGCATTACCTCGTCATGTTGCACGAGACGCTTGGGAATGCGTGGATGACGCCGGAGTGGTTCCGCTTTGGCGCGAGTTCACTTGCGAACGATGTCTTGATGCAGCTCATGAAACAGTCGACGGGCGTGTACCAGTCGGCTGACTATTTTTCGAAGGATTAGTCATGGCGACACCAGAAAACAGACTCGCTTTCGACGGTGGCTGGGAATACGCGCCGGCGCCGGAGAGCACCGACCACGTCTCTATCGAGAAACGCTACGGCTTGTTCATCAATGGTGAGTTCGTCGCGCCACAAAGCGGCCGCTACTTCGACACGATCAATCCCGCGACCGAAGAGAAGCTGAGTCGCGTCGCGGAAGCGAACGGCGCCGACGTCGACAAGGCCGTCGAGGCGGCGAGGGACGCCTACCGCAATGTCTGGTCGCGCATGAAGCCGGCCGAGCGTGGCAAGTACATCTATCGCATCGCACGCATCATCCAGGAGCGCGCCCGCGAGTTCGCGGTGCTCGAATCGCTGGACGGCGGCAAGCCCATCCGCGAGTCGCGCGATATCGATATACCCCTGGCAGCGGCGCACTTCTTTTACTACGCCGGCTGGGCAGACAAGCTCGAATACGCGTTCCCGGGGCGCAAGCCGAAGCCGCTGGGCGTTGCCGGCCAGATCATTCCCTGGAATTTCCCGATGCTCATGGCGGCCTGGAAACTGGCCCCGGCACTGGCCTGCGGCAACACGGTTGTGTTGAAACCTGCCGAGACCACGCCGTTGACGGCATTGAAGCTGGCCGAGGTCATTCGTGACGCGGGCCTGCCGCCCGGCGTCGTCAATATCGTAACGGGTGCCGGCGCGACCGGCGCCGCCATCGTCGAGCACCCCGGCGTCGACAAGATTGCTTTCACAGGTTCGACGAACGTCGGCAAGATCATCCAGCGTGCGCTGGCAGGCACGAACAAGAAATACACGCTCGAGCTCGGCGGCAAGGCGGCGAACATTATTTTTGCCGACGCGGCCATCGACCAGGCAGTCGAAGGCATCGTCAACGGCATCTTTTTCAACCAGGGGCACGTGTGCTGTGCCGGTTCGCGCCTGTTCGTGCAGGAATCGGTTGCGGCTGAGGTCATTGCCAAGCTGAAAGAGCGCATGGAGACGCTGATCGTCGGCGACCCGCTGGACAAGAACACGGACATCGGGGCGATCAACTCGAAGATGCAGCTCGAAAAGATCGAGTCGTACCTGAAAATCGGCAAGCAGGAAGGCGGTGAGATGTACCAGAGCGCCTGTCGCGTGCCGAAGCAGGGTTACTGGTGTCGGCCGACCATTTTCACGGGCGTGTCGCAGTCCAGCCGGGTCGTGCAGGAGGAAATCTTCGGTCCCGTTCTCGCCATCCAGACGTTCCGTCGATTCGACGAGGCCATTACCAAGGCCAACAATACGCCCTACGGTTTGTCGGGTGGCATATGGACAGACAAGGGCTCGAAGATCTTCAAGATGACGCAGAGCCTGCGCGCGGGCGTCGTGTGGGCGAACACGTTCAACAAGTTCGATCCCGCGTCGCCGTTTGGCGGCTACAAGGAAAGCGGCGTCGGCAGGGAAGGTGGCCTGCACGGTCTCGACGCCTACCTGAAGCTGGGAGCGCAGCGATGACGCGTATTCCGGTAGCAAAGACGTACAAGATCTACATTGGCGGCAAGTTTCCGCGCACCGAGTCGGGCCGCTATTTTCCGCTCGAAGACCGCAATGGTGAGGTTATCGCCAACATGTGCCGCGGCAGCCGCAAGGACTTTCGCAACGCCGTCGTTGCGGCCAGGGGCGCGCAGGCGGGATGGGCAAAAGCGAGCGCATACCTGCGTGGCCAGATCCTGTACCGCATCGCGGAAATGCTCGAAGGACGTCGCGACCAGTTCATCGGTGAGCTCAAGCTGCAGGGCGCAACGCAACGTGCGGCCGAGCAGGAAGTGGATCTCTCGATCGACAGGCTGATCTA
Organism: Gammaproteobacteria bacterium; assembly: GCA_029881015.1. Taxonomy (GTDB): domain Bacteria; phylum Pseudomonadota; class Gammaproteobacteria; order Steroidobacterales; family Woeseiaceae; genus UBA1847. The sequence continues at coordinate 3,798 of JAOUNK010000314.1, forward strand.
CTTTGCCGGTTGGGCCGACAAGTACCAGCAGGTCTTCAGTGCCGTCAACCCGGTGAGCTCCGCGCACTTCAATTTCTCGGTTCTCGAGCCCACTGGTGTCGTCTCGATCCTGGCGCCCGACGACTCGAGCCTGCTGGGCCTCGTTTCCAACATCGCCCCGGCGATCGCGGGAGGCAATTCCTGCGTGGTGCTGGCGTCGGAATCGAAGCCGCTGTGTGCGGTGAGCTTTGCCGAAGTCCTGCACGCGTCCGATGTGCCCGGTGGCGTCGTCAATATCCTTACGGGTTTCCGCGCGGAGCTCGTCGAACAGTTCGCC
>JAOUNK010000315.1 GCA_029881015.1 Gammaproteobacteria bacterium
CTGCGCATGCGCAAGAAACCGGGGCGGTTGCTGGTGGCGGTCGACCCCGCTGTCGATGCCGTTGTGACGGTGGATGAGGGACAGGTGGGCAAGGCACCATTCGGCCCCATCGAGTTGGAGCCGGGGCCGCATGCGGTACGGGTAGAGGCCGAGCGCTTCCTGCCGTTCACGGGCATCATTGAGATGGCGGGTCTCGACCTGCTCGAAAATTTCAATGTGCAGCTTGTGCCGCGTTGGGCCGACGTACGTATCGAGTCGGAGCCGCCCGGCGCGACGATCCTAGCCGGCGACGAGGAGGTCGGTGTTACGCCCGCCACGATCGAGTTGCTCGAAGGGTCGCACGAGGTGAGCTTGTCGAAGGAGGGGTTCAGTGCCTGGGACGGCACGGTCGTGGCCGCACCCAACGTCGCTCAGCAGTTGCCCCTCATTACGCTGGATCCGGCCGACGCGCGCCTTATCGTCAACACCATTCCACGCGGCGCGAATGTGACGGTGAACGGCCGTTACCGGGGCCAGTCCCCCATTACATTGTCGTTGGCTCCCGATGTCGACTACGACATTGGCCTGTCGAAGGCCGGTTACGGGGTAACGCGGCGCAGCTTCAGGCTCGAGTCCAATGCGTCGGAGTCGGTCACCGTGGACCTGTCGGCGCGACTTGGCACCGTGACGGTCAATGTGACGCCCGCAGACGCAACGGTCTACGTGGACGGGCGCGCGCGCGGCAAGGGCAAGACGACGGTGCGCCTGAGTTCCGCCCCGCACGAAATTGAAGTGCGTCGCCAGGGCCACGTAACGTGGCGGCGGACAGTAACGCCGCGCCCGGGTTACCCCCAGACGCTGACCGCAACATTGCGGTCGCTCGAGGCAGTCGCACAGGACAGTATCGCCAAGACGCTCAAGTCACCGGCCGGGCAGACCTTGCGTCGCGTGGAGCCCGCGACGTTTTCCATGGGTGCGTCACGCGCCGAAGTCGGCCGCAGGGCGAACGAGGTTATACGTCCGGTAACGATTACCCGACCGTTCCTCATCGGCATTCACGAAGTCACCAACAAGGAGTTCGCCGAGTACCGCGCGAACCACGATTCAGGCACGAGCATCCATCCATCCTTGGGCGCGGACAATAATCCCGTCGCCAACGTGAGCTGGGCGGATGCCGTGCAGTACTGCAACTGGCTCAGCCAGCGGGAAGGGCGCACGCCCGCCTACCGGGCCGAGTTCGGCGTCTGGGTCCCGGTGTTTCCGCTGACCGATGGCTACCGGCTGCCCACCGAAGCGGAGTGGGCTCTTGCCATTCGCTATGGCGGACAGAAGCAGCCATCGAAGTTTCCCTGGGGTGCGAACTGGCCGCCACCGGCCGAGGCCGGTAACTATGCCGATCGCACCGCGATCGAACTCGTACCCTCAATCCTGCCGGCCTACGACGACGGCTATGCGTCGACGGCACCGGTCGGGAGCTTCAAGGCCAATACGCTCGGTATCTTCGACGGCGGCGGCAATGTTGCGGAGTGGGTGAACGATTTTTACACGGTGCCGACACCCGGCGTAACCACACCGGCCGTTGACCCGGCGGGACCGGATCGCGGCACCAGCCACGTGATTCGCGGTTCAAGCTGGCGCCATGCCGGCGTCAGCGAATTGCGCCTGAGCTACCGGGACTTCAGTTCGGAGCCACGGGTGGATGTGGGCTTTCGCGTGGCACGCTTTGCGGACTGATGCGGCAGCGGCACGGCATTTGCCGTGGATGACCGAAAATACATGAGACAATCGCGTGCGGTCGCGGTCAAAATCCGTAGCCGCTATTGCTAGCTTCGAAGGAGTCCATACTCGTGAACCGACTGCTGATACTGCTGTTGCTGTCGATCCTGGCCGGTCCCGGAATCTGGGCGCAGGATGCAAAGAGTGAGAATGATGCCGTCGAGCCAGCCGGCGAAGAGCCTGCCGAGCCCGAGGAAGAGGTTACGGATGAGGAAATAGACGAATTGCTCGGCCTCGATGAAGACTATTCCGAAATCGAAGACGATGATTTCGATTTTTCCGAAGAAGTGCGTTTCGAGCAATCCACCGATTTTCCCGTCGATATCTGATCGCCTGACCTACTGAGCGTTGTCTATGAATAAAAAGAACATTCCCGTCGAGTTTGTCTTCCAGCTCTTCGCACTGATTATCGCGATCATTGTTGTGCATGCGTTTTACGTCTCGGTTGTGCGACCTAACGCGGCCGAAGTCATTATCGAACAGAACATGCTTGCAGAGGCCAACCCGGACTACATTCGTGAGCGCAGCGTCTGGGTGCTCGTGAAGGACCTGGAGCAGGAAGCCTGTTTTATCCTGATGTTCTGGGCCCTGGCCATCATGGGATACAAGGCGGCGAAGATTAACGCGGAACGCAAGCTGCTCGAGGTGGACCTCGTGCCGGTACCGGAGGGCATGCGAATTCTGCCCGAGGATACGCGTGAGTTCGCCCGCCAGGTGCAGGCACTGCCGGAGGACCGGCAGCAGATGCTGTTGCCGAGGGCGCTGCTCAATGCACTCCGGCGATTCGCATCGACACGCAGTATCCAGGATGTTTCGAGCAGTACGCACACGATTTGCGAGTCGGAAGCCGAACGCCTGGAGTCGGAGCTCGCGATGATTCGCTATATTTCCTGGGCTATTCCATCGATCGGGTTCATTGGCACGGTACGCGGTATCGGTGAGGCGCTGGCCCAGGCGGACAAGGCGGTAAAGGGTGATATTGCCGGCGTGACGCAGAGCCTCGGTGTCGCATTCAACTCGACCTTCATCGCACTTCTGATCAGCATCTTCCTGATGTTCCTCGTTCATCAGTTACAACTTGTGCAGGAACGGCTCGTGTTCGACAGCGAGACCTACTGCGATGACAAGGTTATTCGACACCTGAAGTCGGACTAGACGGAGACGGACCGGAACGTGGCGCTACTGGCAGCACATCTCATCGATGCAGGCCTCCTGATCACGGACGGAGAGCGCATCTTGTGCCGTGAGCCGGGTTACGCGTTGCTTGAGGACGACGGCCTCGTGACCGGGCGTGACGCCTGGGCCAATGCGAGTCTGCAGCCTCGTCGTATCCAGAATCACTACTGGGACGACTTGCGAACAGCAGCCCTCGCGGACGCCCGCTTCCAGCACCTCACCGCGGCCGATCTCGTCAGCCAGCAGCTCGAAACGTTGTGGCAGCGCGTGGCGAAACCCGGTGACCGCCTGGCGCTGGCAGTTCCGGGCTACATGGACAAGGAGAACCTCGGTCTGTTGCTCGGCATCGCAACGGACCTCGGGATTCCCGTGGTTGCCATGGTCGACGCTGCGGTTGCCGCGACGCGGCGGCATTACGTCAATGCGGTCCCGGTGCACATCGATCTCGGACTGCACTCGGCCATGTTGACGCGGATGTTGCAGGAAGGGCAGGTTCAGTTTGAACGATCCGTGGTCGTGGACGACGCAGGCATGCTGAACCTGTATGGCATCTGGCTCCGTGTCATCGCCGAGAGTTTCGTGCGGCAGTCCCGCTTCGATCCGTTGCACACGGCGGAAACCGAGCAGGCGCTGCAGGACGGCATGCTCGGCTGGCTGGCGATAGCGAGCAGCCGCGACTCTGTGCCCCTTGAGATCGAGTACCGCGGCATTGTGCACCGGGCGGAGATCGCGTCACTGGATTTCGTCGCGGCGGCCACGCCGGTCTACCAGAACATTGTCAGCAATCTGCGTGCGCTGTACCGCGCCGGGGAGACGCCGGCGCTCCAGTTATCCGACCGCGCCGCGCGCATGCCGGGCCTCGCGGACACGCTCAAGGCGAGGGTGGGCGGCGAAGTGTTCCTGCTGGAACCCGGTGCGACCGCCCGCGGCCTTATTAGCCGTTGTACAGAGAATGTCCGGGGCGGCTCGGTCACGATGATACGTCACCTGCCGTGGGATCAGGCACCCGTGCTTGTCGATGTCGGCGGTCGCCAGCACGCCGCACAGCCAACGCACATCCTGCTGGGCCACAACGCGGTGTCCGTTAACGAAATACCACTGTGGCTGGGCACGCAATCGGCGGAGGATGAACGCTGGCTGGATCTCGGGCAGGACATTCCCGGTGT
>JAOUNK010000316.1 GCA_029881015.1 Gammaproteobacteria bacterium
CTGGGTATTGAGTTCGCGGCCGAGCGTTGCGCCGGCTTCATAGAGTATGCCCACGCCGCCGTTCAGAAGTGGAAACGTGGAGCCCTTGCCGATATAGAAATTGTCGAAGTCCTCGCCGTGGTAATAGAGGCGGCCCTCAGAGTCGAGAAATGCCTCGGAGGTGCGGGCGGTCTCCGCCATCAGGCGCTCCGCCTCGTCCGGCGCGAGAGGGTTCGTGCGCGTGGCCACGCCCGGGTGAAAATAATACGTCTGGCCGCCACCCATTTCGTGATAGTCGACGGTCAGGTTGGGCCGCCATGCATGCCATTTCTTCATCCAGGCACGCGGCTCTGGCTGCGTCAGCAGCAGCCACTGGCGATTCAGGTCGAACCAGTAGTGGTTGGTACGGGCAAACTGCCAGTTGAAGTCGTGCTCGATATGCGACGGGTCGGCATTGGCGCGCTCGCCACCGTATGCGTCCAGCCAGGCGATGCGCTGGTTATGGCCGTCCGGATTGAAGATCGCGGTCACGAGAATGACACTCTCGTCAAGTATGCGATCGAGGTCCGGGCTATTCGCGGCTGCCAGGTAATAGATAAAGGGCAGTGCCGCATCCATGCCGCTCGCTTCCGCCCCGTGGACCCCGTAGTTCAACCACGTGACAATGGGCATGTCCCCGGTCACGGCCTGGCCGGACTGCGGCTCGGTCAATGCAAGGTGTTGTTCCCGAATGTCGTCGATACGTGCGTGGTTGCCCGGCGACGTAGCGACGACAAACAGGATCGGGCGCCGCTCGTGTGTATAACCGATCGTTTCAACGGTGAGCCGGTCGCTCATGCCGGCGACGGTCGTGATGTATTCGACCAGCTTGTGGTGTCGCACCGGCGCCGCCCCGAGTTCGTGACCGAGCACGCTCGCCGGAGTCGGTATGGCGGCGTCGTAAGTGACGTCGGAGGGATACATATCTGCATCTGCGTCGCGTACGTCCACATCGGCGAGTAGGGGGCCACCGGGCAGAACCAGCAGCAGGGCGACGAGATAGCGGTGCATGGGAATCTCCAGACTGTTGTTATTCTTAATGCGTCCAATACTATCGTGATAGTCTGGCAAAAAAACAGCCAAGGGGGTGTCATGTTCAGGTTGGCCACAACAATCGTCTGCTTGTTTGTCTCTGCCGCTGCGGTTGCGCAAACCGGCAGCGCATCGTATGGCAAGGACTATCAGCGCGAAGCGCGCGGCATCTTCGACGATATTATCGGTATGCGAACCGCGGCGGGCCACGGCAACGTGCCGGCGATGGCGGAATACCTTGCCGGCCTGTTTCGGGACGCCGGCTTCGATGACGAAGATATCCACGTCATTCCACAAATACTCTCCACGGGTGAACAGGCGGCCTCACTCGTCGTGCAGTATCGCGGCAACGGGCTGTCTGGGAGGAAACCCGTTCTGTTGCTCGCACACATGGATGTTGTCGACGCGATTCGCTCCGACTGGGAACGCGATCCGTTCACCCTGATCGAGGAAGATGGCTTTTTCTTTGGCCGGGGCACGCTCGATAACAAGATGGGGATCACGACCCTGACGACCACGTTCCTGCGCCTGAAACGAGCCGGGTTCACGCCCACCCGCGACCTGGTCCTTGCATTCTCGGGTGACGAAGAAACCGGCATGGAGACGACACGAGCCCTCGTGACCACGCACCGGAACCTGACCGACGCCGAGTTCGTTCTTAACGCCGACGCCGGTGGCGGCTACCAGGACCACGATCACAACCCGGTCGCCTACCTGCTGCAGGCCGCGGAGAAAACCTACGCGACGTATGAGCTTACTGTCCGCAACCCGGGCGGTCACAGCTCGACCCCCCGGGCCGACAATGCCATCTACGAACTTGCGAGCGCCCTGAAGAACATCGAGGCGCACCGCTTTCCCGGGCGTATCAACGACATCACACGGGACTATTTCCGCAAACTCTCCAGCCTGGTGCCGGAGCCCGTGTCGGGCGCCATGAGCACGTTTGCCGAGGACCAGGAAGACGAAACCGCACGTGCCGTGCTCGAGCAGATGCCGGGGCAGGTCGGCGTGACGCGCACGACCTGTGTCGCAACCATGCTCAGGGCCGGCCACGCCGAGAACGCCTTGCCGCAGTCAGCGACGGCGACGGTCAACTGCCGCATTTTCCCCGGAGTCACGGCGGAGGAAATCAAGGCCACGCTGTTCGAGATTGCGGGCAACCCGAATCTCGAGATCGTTACGCTGGGCGAACCGCTCGAGAGCCCGGTGTCACCCATGAGGGAGGAAGTCAGTGCTCTCGTGACGGATGCGGCTCACGCACACTACGGGGTGGTACCTATTATCCCGTACATGGCTCCCTACGGCACGGACGGCAAGGAAACTCGCCTGGCCGGCATGGACACCTACGGCGTCAGCGGCCTGTTCATTCGCGAGGAAGACTCGTTTGCGCACGGGTTGAACGAGCGCGTGCCCGTCAAGAGCTTTTACACGGCGCTCGAGTACTGGCACCAGATCCTGACCGAGCTCGGCAGCGAGCGCTAGTCTCTGCAGGACCCCGGCAAGAAAAGAGGCGCCCATGATGGGCGCCTCTGAATTGCCGTTTGTTGTCATTGGCGGCAGGGGAGAACGTTACGGACGTACTCCGTCGATCGCCGGGTCGTTGGTCCAGCCCAGGGCCGCCCAGTCGATCTGTCCGGAAAGGTGGCAGTCGCCGCAGTTTGCGTCCATGCCCCAGGCTTGCTCAGCCGGTGCAACCTCGTGGTTGATCGACAGGAACATCTCCGTATCGACGAAGCCATAGTCTCCGCTCTGGTACGGTTGTCCGGTGATTGCCGATGCGTCCAGCAGGGCGAGATCCCAGTCGTACCTTGCCCAGTACGGGTTTGGTCCGCCGGACATGCCGAACAGGTGTGGAACCATGATCCGCTGGTTGACCACATCCGCAACCTGGTTGCCGATCATCCGCTTGAACGGATAGATCATGGCAGCCGGATCCGTGTAGTCGCCCATCGGTTCGGCGAGCGTGACGGGTTCGGCAACGTAGGTGTCGTTGTTATCGCCAATGAGCATCTTGCGGTATTTGCCGTTGAAGAAGCGCAGTTCCGGCCGAACGTTGTTCGCCCAGACGAAATCGCCTTTCTTCTGGTCGTAGGTCGGGCGTCCTGTTGCCGGATCGACCGGGATCGGATCGATAACCTGGCCGGCAGTCTCCCAATACCACTCTACCTTCGTCGATGTGTTACGAGCGAACGTAGGAATGTGGCAGACCTGGCAGGCAAGCCGCTGGTGACGATTGTTGGAGAACACGAGTTCTACCGTCGTGCCGATATGAATGTTGTTCAGATCGCCATGGCAGTCGTCGCACTGTCTCATCACGCCTTCGTCAACGGAGTGATAGGGCATGCCGCCGATACCGTGTGACAGCATGTTGCCGTCGGCATCGCGCTGGACCTGGTGGCAAGCCACACATTCCATATTGCCGCCGTCAGTGCCCATGTGCACGTCATACTCGCGCGTGGTATCGGCCATCGACATGGAAATATCACCGTGCTTGACGTTGTCGCCGCCGCCAGCGTTCGCGTGGCAGTCAATGCAGTTTTCGATGGTTGGCTGGCCGCCGTTCATCGCAACGCTCCGGGCAACCGCACCGAGATCGACGGTCGGATCCGGTAGACCTGCCGTCGTCGGTGCCTTGGCATAGGTTGCGGTCTGGTCGTGGCACACGAGGCAGTCAATGTTTTCGGGATCACCGAAATCGTACGTGTCGTCCCTGTAGTTATAGCCGGCATGACACTGCGTGCAACGGCCTTCATTACTGGGAACAGCGATACAGAAGTTGTTCAGGATATCGTTCTTGCCGTGAATTTCGGTTTCGACGCCTTCGAGATTCGTGGCGATGCCTTCCCACTTGAAGTGGGCCGTCTGCAGCACTTCGTCTGCCAGCTTGCCGTGGCAGTTCAGGCAGGATCTCGTGCCCTCGTAGGGGTGTTCAGTGAAGTAGCCGGCATGCAGTTGGTCGATTGCGTAGGCCCCACTCGCATAGGCGTTGCAGTCGAAAACATCGACCGTGCCGTCGCCATTGATGTCTTCGTCAGCATCGCCG
>JAOUNK010000035.1 GCA_029881015.1 Gammaproteobacteria bacterium
CAGCACCCCGAATCGACCAGGCATGGAGCGTGCCTGCACGCTACGGTCGTACATTGAGCCCGCAAACGCCGACGGCACTACAAAGTTGCCTGCGCTCGTCAGTTTGGCGCGATATCGAATCTCGGTAACACGGTCATGGAAAGTGCCGTAAACCACTACCCGATCCTCGCGTACGTCAATGTAGTCTGAAGACCACCCACCGTATCCCCGATCAACGCTGTCTGCGGCGACTTCGAATCCGCCAGGCAACAGATCGACGACCGCCACGTTGCTTTGGGGCCGCCCAGTCGACCGAATCCGCAGCCGCACCGTAAGCTCATCCCCAATCGTCGCGCTTGTGACGACGTCGCCATCGTCATTCAGGAATACTCTGTAAATCTCCAGGCCTTCGGCCAGGGTACCTTGGGGAGCAGTTGCATCGAACCCTGTCTGCGACAGAACGTAGTAGATGTTCTTGCCTGCGGCGCCGTCTATGAGCACATCGCGAATCTCGTTGGCGACAGTTGCCCGTGCGAAGTTGTCAGGTTCCGCTATCGAACTCGCTGTGTCTTGTACCTTCTGCGAGATACCGACCTGAACGTCAGTTTCCTCAAAAACCGCGCGTGTATAGGCGCCCAGGGCAAGAATCGTATAGGCCGATGACAGCGTATTGAACCGGTTCTTCATCACCGGATCGACGAGGCGGTGAATGTCTTCACGGTCGACATCGTTCATCCGCTTCGGGAAGTGCCGGGCAAGCACGTAGAGATGCTGCGCATCACGCCCAAGACGCGTGTCAAAGTCACTGGTCATCTCGTCACCGCCACCGAACTCATAGCCCGCGACAAGGCCGTTGCCGAGTTGTGGCTGTTGCATCAGCATATAACTGGCAGCCATATAGGATGCGGTCAGATCGTTTCTCCACGCATCCGCGAACTCGCGATCCAGGTACTCATGGAGATTGGTCAGGTAGTTTGTCGTCACCACACCGTTTCGGGTCAGCACGTAAATGGCATACGCCCGGAGTCGAGCATCGCGCAGCGATCGCACTTCATTGGCGGCGAGTTGGCGTATGAAGCCGAGGCCCGAGTCGAGCATGTCTCGAGGCACCGGAAGCCCGAGCTCCGATGCATCGGAGAAGAAGTGCACGATATAGATGCTCGGGAAGTCCGCCGGCTCAGACGATGTTGCCCAGAAACGGAACCCACCTTCGGTGCCCTGGCGGCTCCTGAGCTTGCTGATCGTACGCTGGAACAGATCGCGCACCGCGGCTTCATCGACCTCATAGTCCTGCGTACCCAGGAACCCGATCTGCGGAAATACCTTGCTCACTATCTGCTCGGCACATGCGTGCGGAAACGCGTCGAGATAATCAAACATGCCTTCAGCGAGTACCAATGGGCTTGCCGACGCAGCGACACTTTGCCTGGCAAACTCGTCGTACATTGAGCGCGCGAAGCTCAGCTCCTGTGGATCAGCATTGCTGCTGCCGCTCTGCGCCGTTGAGACGTAGGCAACTGGCGGCCGTACGCTAAGCGTGGCGCGAGTTCGTGCGAACTCTTCACCGTTGCCGGCTTCGAACGATATGTCGGCCGGGCCGAGTTTGTTTGTTGCTCTGAATCTGAATCTGGCTCGTCCTTCACCACCCTCGTCAATGTGCAGCGTTGCCTGGTTCTGGCCAATTATTTCAACGTGTTCCGAGTGCGTGGCTTTCAGAATAATCTCAGCGTTCTCGCCTGAGCCTTCGAGAGTGTTCGCCACACCTACGTTGACATCGAACTCGTCGCCGGGCGCGGCGTTTGTCAGGACATTCGGCGAGACAATGAACGGAGCGCGTATAACTGTGGTCGACTGCTCCCGTCCAACAGCGTCATCAGCAACGGCGACTGCCATTACGCGAAGTTGGCCGTTGAAGTAATCGGGCACTCGGTAGGTGATTGTTTGTGCCTGCGGCCCGGAGTCAATGACGCCCGACCAAAAAACGACGGGTGCGTCAGTTTTCCGGCGGAACGGATTGAGATTGCTTCCAAGAAGACCAGCAGCTTCGCCGCCACCGGGCGCCGCAATGCGTCGATATAGATCGAAGTCCGGCAAGATCAGGTCGACCATCTGGTGCGTCAGAACCTGCAAGGCCATCTTCGGCATGAAATACTCCAACGGTCTTGGCAGTTCGTATCGCGCGACCTGAAGGATGCCTTCGTCCACCGCGTACACGACGATGCGCGCCGGGCGCGAAGAGCGGTGCGATATGGTCATTTCATCGCCTGGGCGCACGAGCTGAGGCGTATCGAGTTCGATGTCGACGGTACGTGCGTCACGATTGACTGAAAACGGCGCAACCGCGTAGCTTAGCGGGCTGACGTATATCTCAGGCGAGTTGAGTTCTCGGACAAAAGCAACGTTGACGTACGCATTGCCTTCAAGGTTGTCCGGTACTCGAATCGAATGAAGACTCGTATTGGAATCGCTTCGAATCCATTTGTGGGCATAGACGCGGTCACGTTCGATCGTGATGAGGCCGGTTCCCGTGTATGGAGCTGTTATCTCGATCTGAATCTCGTCGCCTGCCGAAAAGCTGGTTCCGTCTATGTTGAGCTGTAGCTCAGCATCGCGCTCGAGATTACCTGCGAGATTACGTGCACCGGCAACGGTGAAGTCGACCTTGCTGAATACCAGGCCGGCATCGTCCTTGATAATAACGGCATACATTCCGGGCTCATCGGTTGGCAGAACATACTCCGCGCCACCGCTCGCCACGGCATATTGCTGCTCCGACACAACGGATTCCTTACGTACTGACTGGTACGCGAACGTGCCGTTCGGACGCTGCACGAGGGCGGATACATACCGGTATTCGATGACCGACAGCGTCAGATTGTCGAGTTCAATCGAGTCGCCGTCACCATTGACGGCGACATATTCAATGCTGTTCTCCGCCGACCTGTTGATGAAGCCAAGATTTCCTTCCGTCTTGTGACCGACAAGGTAGTCGAGCGGCGAAACCATCATGCCGGCTCGTGATCTGACACTGCGGCCGCCGCCTTCTTCGAAACCTTCGGTCAGGACACTGAGCTGGTAAATACCTTTGTCATATCGAGAAAGGTCGATGGCAAGCTCAGCGTGCCCGTTTTCGTCTGTGGTTGTGTCAGCCAGGGGCTGCTCAACGGTCTGCAGGGGAGAATCGGGGTTGCGGAGTGGATCGCGAAAAACGAACCCTTCATACTCGGAAAAATGGATACTTGACGGCCTCAGGGTGAACTCTCCGGCAATGCGCCGCGCCTGTGCGGCCGTTCCAAAGAGGTTTTCCAGGTCGACCTCGGCGACGAGATCGTCAGGCTTGATCCATCCCTTCGTCTTCTGGCCGCGAATCTTGCTGCGTATACGGAGCCTGTCAGGCAGAAACTCCTCAACCTTGAATGAAGTGTTTCCAATGGAGCGGTGAATGTCACCGTCATCGACGAGATAGAGCGTGGCGTTGTAGTTCCCGGTAGGCGAGGCGGCTTCTGTCTCGAACTGTGCGTCGAAAAAGCCGAAATCCGGAAGACTGAGTCGTCTGTCGAGTACAACCTGCCCCCGGGGGTCGATGATCCGGAGCGCCAGTGGAATGTTGTCCAAAGCTTTCCAGTCCTCTCGCTTTACGATGGATGCAATGTTGATCGAGTCGCCAGGGCGGTAGATGCCGCGATCAGTAAATAGCTGCGCGCGCAATCGCTGCTCGTCGGGGCGCTGCTGCAAATACTCACCACCTACGTCGAAGCGCGAGTACTGCAGCATGCGGCCATGGCGTGCATACGGCATGAATATGGCGTCCTGACCGCTCTTGACCAGAAAGACTGTTGGTGTCTTCTCGCGCTCAAATTCATTCGTCGGAGGCATTCGAACGTGCCCACCAGGAGACGATGAGCGCTCGACTATTGGTCTCCCGTTCTTGCCAAGCAAAGAAACGCTGGCGCCGGATATTGGCTGCCCGGTTGCGATCGAGTGAACAAAAACGTCATGGCTGCTGTCCGCGTTCGTCTTGACCAATAAGCCGATGTCCGTGATCAGGATGAACCGACGATCAGCGTCACCGATTGGTCGTTCGTTCTCCTTGTCCCATCCCTGCACGTTGATGAAATAAAAGCCTCCGTCCGGCAGGTATTCGCTGAGGTCTAAACTCGAATACGCTGCCTTCCCCGGGTGTTCCGGGCTCAAATCGATGAACCGCATCGAGCGGGCTGTGATGTTGTCCTCGTTGAACATGTAATTGCTGAAGTACGAGTTCTGGATGTCGCCGCCCGTCTGGCTCGCGAGGTGGTTGATGTCGTCGTCGATGAGTCGACCGAGCTCGACGCGGAGGGTCTGCACGCCTCGAGAGACGAACGTCAGGCGGTGCGAACTGGAAAGTGGCAGCACGGCGCCAGCCTGCGCGATCCTGGCTTCCTTGGAGTAATTCGGGACGTGAGCTACGGTGTCGTAGGGTCGGGCAAGGACAAAACCAGCGTCTGACTCAAGTCCTTCGTCGATCCTCAAGTAGATGTAGCGGCCCTCCGGCAGGTCCAGGGGCGCGCTGTGAAGTGTCGCCGAATCGTCTTCGATTGGTGACAGTTGAAGATCGAAGCGCTCTGCTTCGCGCAGGATCGCCGGCGTCACCTCGCGGGGTGATTGCCAACGGTAGTCTTCTCTTCTGAGGTTTTCGATAACAGCATCTGCGGGCAACACATATGCACTGATTCGATCCTGCAATCGGTCCAGGTCCACACGATCGGTAAACTGGATAGTCAGTGTCTGTACCAGGTCGTCGTTCTCGTCCCTGGCGGTAAGCGTAGCGACGCGAGTAACGCGGAAGTAAGACGTGATGTCGGGTATGCGGACGTTCTGGAACAGATCGTCCTCCAGTCGCGAAGGACCGGCGATTGGCCCAACACCGCTGCCCACCTGCAGTGTCATGTAGTTTTCCTGTGGCGGTATCTCGATCGGGGTGGAATGAACGTAGGCCTGTCTCGCCAATGGGCTATAGCGAATGTCGAATTCGAACTGATTTCCAGGAGACGTAATCGTCGCGCCGGATTCGCGCATCGTGTATTGCACACGACTTTCCAAAGACGCCTTGTCGACAGGATGGGAGAAGTTCAGCGTGGCAACCACCTTTCGCAAGTCCTGTTGCACAGGGTCTTGGTAGAACTCGAGCTCGGTGATGCGCGCACTAAAGTCAATGGTCTCGAACTCCGCTTCATTCGATTCGAGTATCAGATTGGGCGCGAACAGACTGTCTTCGTAGCGAACCGTGTACTCCTGGCCAGCGGGCCAGTCATCGGCCGGTGAGAATCGAAGTTGCGTTTCACTTGCCCAGCGCCACTCTCCTGGGATCGCCGGATCAAGCGTGATTCCCTCCGTTATTACTTCGTCCAGCAGATCCAGGCTAGCAATCGAGTCGACGGTGTCAGTTGGGTAGCGCGGATCGGCTTGGACAGAAAAATTCAGGAGGAGCGGTTCGGGGCGGAGTTCTCCCCCAACTATTGGCGTTTCGCCCGGTACTTCGATACTCACCACAACGCGGGCAGGTTTCGGCAGCGATTCCAAATACCAGCGGCCGCCGGCAATCAGAACGGCGAGGGTGATGACCCCCAGAATGCCGAGACCCAGACGCCTGGCACCAAGTTGTTTGAACCAATTCGGCGGAGTCCATCGAAGTTTGCCGAAAACCGATTCCAGTATGCCCATCGTCCTTGCCTCGTTGTTCGCTGCGGGGGTAGCGGCAATTCTAACTCGCCAAAGGGGGCGAGAATGTGCGGAAGTCGTGACTAAATCTAATGCAGGCCAAGAGCTCCAATTGTCGTCGAAGGCCGCCGGGCCCTACGACGAAATCGAACTATATTGCCTTGTGCATCGGGGACTTATGAACAATAGATGTTTTCTGACACTTGTGACCACACTGGTTCTGATCGTTGTCGTTCACGTTGGTGATTGCGGGCGTGCCTCGCTGCCAAGAGATTACGACAGTTGGCAGACAACGGTTGCTTCATTTCGAGATTTCTGAAGGGACCAGCCTAGACACAGAACTCGAAGTTTTTCTAACTGATTACTACTCTCAATCTGGTGGGTAAATTGTCTTGAAAGAACCACGTTTCGTTTCCAGGGAGCAAGCGTGGGTGAGCATTGCGGTGACCGGTTCATCTCATTATTCGATCTAAGCCACGCCACTGTCTGAGGACTTCGTTCTCGAGGTAGACGGGAGTTTTATCGAGAATTCGCGAGAGGCCAACGGTCCTTGGAAAGACTCGGCTGCTGACGTTTTGGGCGACGTGGTTCGATCTGTGCGCATCATTGGGTCGAGAAACAGGACCCAGGAAGACCAAATCGAACACAAATACTTACAATACGGCAGAATGATGGCCGTATCGTTTTGCATGAATCTGCATGACATTGACCTTCATTTGGCCGCAGCAGCACCACTCGGAGCACAATGGCAGCTGGTACATTAGGTGCGGTGGCTCAGGCTGCGGGTGAAGGTGATGAGTAAGAGAATTCGGCTACAGGGCATTGTGCGAGCGATCTTCGGGTCGCTGTCCGTTACGGCTGTCATCTATGCTGCGAGAACATTGACAGTTCGTACTGCTAGTCTGGCAGATGATCGATTCTTGTACGCCGGAATTGCTGCTATTGTTTTTCTTGGATTTGGGTTGGCACTAGTTGTAGATTCAGGGCGCGATAATTGACGCGACGAAGAAGCTGAACACCACAAGACGAGTCTTTAGATAAACCACCCCGGTTAGGCCGAAGACCCTATTGGGTGGTTCAGTTTGACGAAGATGTAACGGCCGGCCACTACCTCACAGGTAACAAGCTATGAATCCAAAGGCAATTGTAGTTTCGAGTTCGATGTTCTTCCTGTTGGCATGCGCGACAACACGGGGCGGCACCGCATCGGAGCTGGTCTATCTGACTGCTCCGGAAGGCAAGGAGCTCTTCATGTTCTCAGAGGTACAGGCCGACTATTTTCCGCTGGCAAGTTACCTGGAATTCGAGCAAGTATTAACGTTCTGTGGTCCGGCCTCGATTGCCGCGGTATTGAACAGCCTGGACGTGGCAAGACCGAGTCCGCAGCGACTTTATCCCTACGGACTGTTCACGCAAGACCTGGTGTTCTCGGCTGAAAACCAGGCGATAAAAAGCTACGCCACCGTTGAGAAAGAAGGCCTGCTTCTTCCGGACATCGCTGCCTTCCTGGAAAACCTTGGTGTCACCGCCGAGCATCGCTACGCTGAAGACTTTACCGTGGTGCAGTTCCGCGAGACGCTCGTCACGACGCTCCGGGATCCCGACAAGCGACTCATCGTCAACTACTCGAGATCGGGCATCGACCAGGTTGGGGGAGGACATATTTCGCCGCTCGCTGCCTACGATGTTGACAGCGATAGAGTTCTGATTCTCGACGTGGCCAAGTACAAGTACCCACCTGTATGGGTGACCGTCGGCAAGTTGCACAAGTCGATGAGCGAAAAAGATCCCGCATCCGGCAAGAGCCGCGGGATCGTAATCGTTTCAAAATAGCGGGAAAATTTCGCGGGCCGCTATCGCACCTCGGTACTGGCCACGTCAATGCTCCAGTTTTTTGCCCTCGAGTCTGACAAATCAAGACGACTGGTCAGGTAATACAGCTTGTCTGATTCGGGGCCCTCGGTCGCGAACCTGTCCCTGAGGTAGTACGGAGGAATCGCCTGGTAAAGCAGCTTGACCTCGACGTTGCTGATGTCGCCTGCTGACACCGGAATGCGGTAGTCGACAGTGCGAGAGCCTGGCGTAGCCACTTGCATGGGGGCGCCGCCCAGCGATCGCAGGACCGTCTCTTCAGCACCCTCGCCGTCGGGCGACCAGCCTTTTGGCAGCAGGCGGTTGTCTTTCACCTCTTTGGCAAGGCCCAGGAAACTTGTCGTCAGTTCCTGGTCGGTGTTGATGTGCCGGGTCTCGAACACCAGGACCTGGTCTTCGCCGGTTATCGTCGTGTAGTTCGGTTGCAACGCCTGCCAATCGTTTGTGAACTCAGACGCAAGCGGCTTGTTGTCCGGTCCGAGTATCACGCCGGCCGCATTCGTGCGCCCGGAACTCCATATCACGTCGCCGCTACTTGAAACGGCATTCACCTGCAGGAAGGCACGCCTGAACCCGACACCCGATGGGAATTTGTGGCCCGTCAGGTTCTCCACGTTGACGCTCACGTTCCAGAACGCATCGTTCTTCTCCGTCACCTCGGCGGTGAGCACGGCTGTCCGTGCCAGCATGGCCTCCATTTCCATTTCGGTGAGCTTCAGGCGATGCACGGTGCCGCCGGGTTTCTGCCCAAACTGATCCGGTGTTCCCGGGTCGATCGTGGTCACACCCAGTTCCATCGGGAACTGCTGGAACATCCTGTTCGCGAAGATATTCAATCCGACGAGCGTGTGGCGGCGGTAGCCTTCCTTCGGTTCCGGCGTAATCAGGTCGTCAGCGGCACGGTTCGCTACTTGCGGAAAGTACATGTCCTCGACGTTGGCAATGACGGTAGTCAACTCTTCCTGGTCCAGGAAGTTGGCCGGCATATGACAGCCCTGGCAGGTATCGCCGGTGTCAGGGTCACTATAGTCGCTGTTCACCCATTCGAGGTACGTCGTTTGTTCATGGATGGTCGGCGCATCCGGGGGCGGCGGCGAACTGGCGCCGCGCGGCAAGACCGGCAATTGCACCGAATGGCAGGACCCACACAGGCCGGGATTCGTAATCTGCTTGCCAAAAGTGGGCTCAACGCCAATTGCCTTCTTGATGTAGTAGGGCTTTACGTCTTCGCTCGGGAACGGCCCAAACACCGTACCCGGCTCGGGGTTGATCTTGAAACGGCCGGTAAAGGTGCCAGGCTCACCAAGCCCGTCCGGCATAATCTGGTGACAGACCATACAGGTGACACCGTCGCGCCCGAGCGCGCCATATTCGGCACTTGGATTTCTCTTCTTGCCGTTGGGCACGACGTACATCGCATCAGCCGTAAAGTATTCGCCGGCGCCGTCGAGGTGAAACTGCCGTTGCCCCGCAACCTGGTGACAACTGAGGCACACATTGGACGTCCAGTCCCTGATGTCGGGTCGCAACGCGTGCTCGGACTCAAGCTGGGCGAGGAAGATGGGGTCTCTTCCGGCAAGACCCATCATGGACGCACTCCATTCGCCATAAATTGAAATGTTGTAGTCAACACGTTCCGAATCGGGGTCGTTCCAGTCTTTATGACCCTTGATCATCATCGCCGGCGGGCGCGGCCCGAGCAGCAGGCTTGCGTCGTGACAACCCCGGCAGTTGCTGCTGGTGATGAAGGACTTGAGATCGTCGGGACTGGCAACGGTATGGTCTGTGATCATGTCCCAGGGAAGGCGCGGCAGTTTGTGTATATCCACCTGGCGCTGGGCAAATGTCTCGACGATCGCGGGGTTGGGTGACGCCAGGGGCTGGCTGACAGGCGGCGACATCGATTCCTGTACAAAGTCGTCGAAGAGCTTCTCGAGTTCCTTCGGTATGTCGCCGAGGTGAGTCGCAATATCCTCGACCAGGCTCTCATGGTGACTCGCCCGGTGCTCGCGCGTGTCCTGGACGAGTCCGGACGTGTCCTTGCCCGGCAGGTGAAGGCCAAACATCGAAGGCTGTCCTGCGTGACTGCTGACCGGTGGGGCGGGGCTCAGGTTCGTCAGGTCCATCTTGTCGTACGTTTCGTACTGATCGACGTCCTTGCCCGTCAGGTTGCCGATGTACGAGTAGGTACCTGCCTCGTTGTCGGCACCGGAATGACAGGTCAGGCAATAGGACATGCCGTAGGACGCCAGCAGCACGGGCTTCTGGTACGACGGTGTGCCCGGGAAGAAGAACAGGTACCACAGCCACCCATCCTTGCTGACCTTGCTATCGCGGATCATCACGGCCCACCCGGTAACTTTGTCACCGCCGTAGGTCTTGTCCTCGGGATCGGACGGGTACATTTGCTTCACGATCATCGCGCCGTCCGGGATCTCGCCCTCGCGATCATTGCGCAGCCAGTCGACGACATCGTTCGAGTAGTAGACGCGGACGCGCTGATGCGTGTTGTCGTAGCCGATGCCCGGAATGTAAGGCCCGGTGGGCCGGATGTTCATGGAACGTACATCCACATCGTGAACCCAGCCGGTGTGAAGTCCGAGGTACAGGAACGAAGTGATTTCGACCTGTTGCGCCGGGCTCACAACCTGGACGTTCTTGTCTTCGTCCCAGAACCCAATCGCATGGAGTAGCGTGTCTTTCGCAAGCTCCGACTCCGTGGTCTTGACGTTGGGATAATTCTCGAGCGTGCTCTTGCCTTCGTATTTTTGCGAACAACCAGCAATGGAAAGAAAAGCAGCGAGAGCGAGAGTCCAGCCGAGTACTCGTAGTGCGAAAACGTTCATGCAGCCCCCCGGCAACGTGATGGACGATCCGTGCCTTATCGATTTTCACCTAGATTACGTTCAATCATGGGCTCTTTCAATCAATGATGCTAACCTCGAGTGATCAAAATTTGACGAAGGGCTAACCATGGCCAATAACCATCCCGTCGTAGACAAGCTCAGGGCCCTGCTCGGGTCGCGCGCGGATCTTAAAGCCGCACTCGAGGCATCCATCGAGAAGGCCGACTTGCCGCAATACTTCAAGGATCTGAATTCATTCTACGAATTCGTCGCGGAAACCGTCATCCAGGTGCCTGAGTATTCGGCCGCCATGATGCAGATGGACGTCGCGTTTTATTACGTGGTCGACATTTCGCCGGGCAAGATTCTCAAGACAGACCCCGGGTTCCAGCAGTGGACCAAGGAATACACAGACGCGTGGGCCGATTTCCTGAACACCGAGGCGTCGCTGGGAAATCTAAGTACCTACACGAGCGACAAGCAGTTCCGAATCGATGACTACCAGGAAGGCCCGAGTGGCTGGCGGTCGTTCAATCAGTTTTTTGCAAGACAGGTCAAACCGGGCAAGCGGCCTCTCGCGAGACTGGAGGACCCCTGTACGGTGTTGTCGCCATGCGATTTCGTCATCAGTAGCCCGGTATGCGAGATCTCCGATGATGCGACTGTCACGATCAAGGGCGTAACGCTGAATATTGCCGAACTGTTGCAGGACTGCGACCACAAGGACGCCTTCAATGGCGGGTTATTGATCAGCGGTATTCTCCAGATTTACGACTATCACCGTTTCCATACGCCGATCGCCGGCGAAGTTGTCGAGGTCAAGAAGATCCCCGGTGGTATCGGCCTGGCAATCGAACGCGAAGGCGACAAGCTTGTCGCCTACCTGGAACCCGGATTCCAGTTCACCCAGGACAGGGGACTCATGATCCTCAAATCACCCGTCATGGGCCTGGTCGGCCTCCTGCCCGTGGGGATGGCGCAGATATCCTCGGTGAACATGCCGGCGGAAGTCGGTGCCGAGCTGTATAAAGGTGAGGAGTTTGGTTACTTTCAGTTCGGCGGTTCGAACATGCTGATCCTGACCCAGAAGGACCGCTTTCATATCGATGAGTCCGTCCTGGACAAGCATATCCTCCAGGGCACCGCGATCGGCAGGGGTTGCTGACGCCAGGCGCTTATGGCTGCAGAACCTGCAGCGCCACGTTCCAGTCGATTCCCTGCAGCGATTCCTGGTCCAGCCCGAGTCGCTCGAGGCACTCCTCGTAGCGACTGTCATTGCGGAATTTCAGCCAGAGCGGGTTGTCGGGTTCCCGCATATCCGGCGGCTGAGCCAGGTCGTAGACACCGAGATCGTACTGACTGATGCCGAGGTCCCAGATCCGGTACGCGTCGTCGATTGCGCCGGCGTTGATGTAGGCCTCGGCAACCGTTGTCGGGGTGAATCCGGGCAGCTTCTCGATCTCCTGTGCCTGCGAGTAAGCCCGTTCGGAGTCACCGGTTTCTCCGAAGAGGCGGGAGCCCAGCCACAGGCTTATGGACCTTGGCACCCACGGAATATTCGGTTCGGTCTCTGGCTGGTCCGGGTCCATGCCCCAGTCGGACATGACTGACCGTGCTTTTTCCACGTCGCCGTCGCGTATCGCCCAGCGGAATACGTTGTTTTTCAGGATCAGGTGCTCGGGGTCGATATCCTCCGCCCATTTGCAGATATTCTTTGCGACCTCCTTCTGGCCCATCCAGTTAACGCGATTGGCCCAAACGAGGAGGTTCGTGGGGTTGAGCGGATCGCGCTGCGCGATACGGCGATGCAGTTCGATCGCTTCCTTGTAACGATTGGCGTAGACGAGCAGCTGCGGGACCCATTCCGCGACACTCGGATGCCGGATAGCGGCCGCGGTGACAACCTCGAATGCTGTCCTGAAATCTCGTTCCAGAAATAGTGACAACATGCCGCGCGCGGCGTGGGCTCCGGGATAATGCGGGTCGATCCGGAGTGCGTTGGCGACATTCTTGCTGGCCAGTCGCAGCTCGTCCTGCGTGACCGAGAATCCGTATCTCGGCCAAACCAGGTACACCTGGGCGATCAGCGTCGGTACGAGCGGGTTGTTCGGATCGATCTTGTTCGATTCGTCCGCGTGCTTCAGCACGGCAGGGAAGTCCGCCCGCCAGAACGCATCCCTGGCAACGAGGTACTGTTCCTGGGCCGCGGGCGAGAGCTTCCAGGCTTGAGATGCTGCGGTCGGCATCACATCGAGGGTGGTAACCATTGCGTTGTCGACCAGGCGGGCGACTTCGGCCTGCGTTTCGAAGGGTTCGTCGACACTGGTTTGAATAGCATCCGCCCAGATCTGGCTGTTGTCGTGCGTTTCAATCAGCTGTACCGAAATCCGGTTGATATCACCGCTGCGACGCACGCTTCCCGTAATGAGGTGCGTCGCATTCAGGTCGTGACGAACGGCTGCAAGGTCGATATCCGATCCCCTGAACCTGAAAGACGACGTACGGGCGATGACGCGCAGCTCCTTGTGGCTGGCGATCCTGTTGATGATTTCCTCGGAGATGCCGTCGCAGAACAGCTGACTCTCTTCGCTTGCCTCAGGGCTCAGGTCCACCAGCGGCAAAACCGCAATTCTGTTGATGTTTCTATCGGTGGCAGCCGCCGGCGCAACCGCGGGGGTGGCGCTTCGCACATCGGCCGAATCACGAACGATACCCTTGGAGGTGACTTCGTAGAGCCATGCAAGTACGAGCGCTACCGGGAATAACGCGATCAGGGCGATGATCAGGGCCGTCTGGATCCATAGCGGAATGCCGAGCGGCTCACTGACCACATCGCTGACCTGGATCAGGACCCAGGCAATTACGATGTAGGTCGTCGCGATCCGGATAACCTTACGCCGCTTCAACTCTTCAAAAAACGATTCCGACAAAATACCTTTCCACAGCACCAGAGCTGGCTGAGCTGAAGCATACAATAAACGACCTTATTCAAATAGTTACGATAGATTGTGAAGTCGGGCTGATTTTGCTGTACTTTGAGCCGTCAGGACCAGATCAGGGGGGAATTGCATGACCGCCACAAAAAAGAACAACAATGGCCCGATCCTGCCAGGCCGGCTCGGGGATCCCAACGCGACGTTTGAGACAGACCCGCGTGCGGATCCGCGCATGGTAGCGGCGCTGAAGCCGCTCGGCTATGCCGGCGTTCCGCCGGCAGCGCCAGTGACCGCCCAATCGCCGCTCAAGGACATCCTCGCTTTCCTGCTACTCATGGAAAAGGGAACGCAGGAGATGCTGGAGGAGATCTTCAAGGGGCTGCCGCCCCTGCCGGTTGAGCACAGCGTCGAGGAGACCACGGGCGTTGACGGCAACACGATCAAGCTATACGTGTCGCGGCCCAAAGGCGTTAGCGGCAAGTTGCCCTGCATCTATCACATCCATGGTGGCGGCATGGTTGTCCAGACGGCACAGGATGCCGACTACGTGCGTTGGCGCGACGAGCTGGCCGCACTGGGCATGGTTGTTGTCGGTGTGGAGTTCCGCAACGGCGGTGGTGAACTCGGCGATCATCCCTTCCCGGCCGGACTGAACGATTGTATGAGTGGCCTCGAGTGGACCTACCAGAACAAGGTGGCGCTGCAGGCTGACAAGATCGTCGTCAGCGGCGAGTCAGGCGGCGGCAACCTGTCGCTGGCGGTGGGCATTCGAGCCAAGAAGGAAGGCAAGCTCGGAATGATAGACGGGATCTTTGCGATGTGTCCCTATATTTCGGGCGCCTATGGAGACAGGCCGGCAAGGCTCGAGTCGATGTGGGAGTGCGAAGACTATTTCTTCAACACGGGCATGCTGGCCGCCATGGTCAAGGTCTATGACCCGGATGGCAAGAATGCGCGGAATCCCGAAGCCTGGCCATACTGGGCGAAACCCGAAGACGTCGAGGGCTTCCCGCCCACGGTCATTTCCGTGAGCGAGCTCGACCCCTTGCGCACCGAAGGCCTGGTCTTCTACCAGACGCTGAAAGCGGCGAATGTCGTGGGCTTCGGCCGAACGGTAACCGGTATTTGCCACGCGGGCGACGTCATCCTGCGAAAGGCAATGCCGGATGTCTACCACGGCACGACTCGCGCAATACACGCGTTTGCAACGTCGCTCTAGGGCCAGGCTCGCGGACCTGGGTAAGACGGCAATGAGAGTTATCGATGTGATTGACACTATCTGTGGGCGCCGATACCGGCTGCCAGCACTCGCCTGTGTCTCCGTATTATTCATGAGCGCGGCGGAGAGCACCCTGTCCGCCGAGCTGGAGGAGATCATAGTTACGGCGCAGAAGCGCGAGGGATTGCTGCAGGAAACGCCGGTCGCCGTAACCGCGATATCGCGCAATGAAATCGAAGTGCGCAACCTGGATGACTTTGCGCAGATTCAGCATGTCGTGCCCGGGCTGGTCTTCGCGGAAATTGCAGACATGGCGCAGATGACGATGCGTGGTGTCGGCGTCGACATCTCGAGTATCGATGCCGAGCCGGGCATCGCTCTGTATTCGGATGGCGTGTATCGCGGTGGACTGACAACGTCGGGTTCGCTGCTCTTCGACCTTGAACGCGTCGAGGCGCTGCGCGGTCCGCAAGGTACCTTGTTCGGCCGCAACTCCACGGGTGGTGCACTGAATGTCATCACGCGTCTGCCGGGCGACGATTCCGGGATGGACGCGTCGCTGCTGGTTGGCAACTACGATCGGGTCCGAGCCGAAGTATCGGGAGACGTGCCGATCGTTCCCGGGACTCTTGTCGTTCGCGGGGCTCTCGGCTACGACAATCGTAGCGGCTATTCCA
>JAOUNK010000036.1 GCA_029881015.1 Gammaproteobacteria bacterium
TGGTCTTCCGCGAGAATCCGAATCTCCTTGGCATTGTCCGCCAGGGCAAGCTGACGCCAGCCGTACGCGACGGCCTTGAGCAACGCAACGAAACTGGTCGGCGTCGCAAGGATGATCTGTTGCGACAACGCGTACTCGATCAGGTCCGGTTCCTCGGCCAGTGCGGCGCTCAGGAACTGGTCTCCAGGTATGAACAGGATGACGAACTCGGGACTTTCGTCAAACTGCTTCCAGTACGCTTTGGATGACAGCATCCGGATGTGCGAACGTACGTTCTTGGCGTGGCGTTCGAGGCCGAGCTTGCGTTGCACATCGTCTTCGGCCTCGGCGGCGGCGAGGTAGGCGTCGAGCGGCGTTTTCACATCGACAACCAATTGACGATGATCGGGCATGTTGACGATCATGTCGGGCCGGATGATCTGGTCGTTGCTCGCTGTGTGCACCTGTTCGACGAAATCGCAGTGCTCGACCATGCCGGCAAGCTCGACGAGCCGGCGCAGCGTAATCTCGCCCCACTGGCCACGCACCTCCGGCCGGCGGAGCGCCTTGACGAGGTTCTGCGTTTCCTGGGCGAGCGATTTCTGGTGGACCTGCATCGACTCAAGCTCGCTCTTGATGCCGCCGTAGGCCTCGCTTCGCGCTTTTTCGAGCTCCGAGATCTGCCGGTGCGAGGCGTGCAGGGCTTCCTGGATCGGCTTGACCAGTTCTTCGACGGCCTTTTCTCGCTGTTCGAACTTGCTTTCGACTTTCGCCTGCCGGGACTCCAGGTTTTGCTCGGCAAGCTTCAGGAACGTGTCGCTATTGGCGCGCAGGGAACGATTGGAAATGTCGGCAAAGGCCTGCGTCAGCTTTGCATTGGCAAGCTCAAACGCAGCCTCCCGCTCGGCCTGGAGTGCTTCCTGGTTCTTGAGGTTGGCCCGGACATTCGCGAGCTCAACGAGCAGCGCCTTGCGGCGGTGTCGAGCGACCAGCCACATGACGAGTACGCCAAGTAGCAGGCCGATACCCAGCGCGGGCAGTCCTACCTCGTAGTAAACGGGATCAAGCGTGATAGAGATCATCGGGTACCAAGATTAACCCCTTTGAGGATGATTTGGGCAAGTTCATCGGTATCGCGCACGATGATGTCCGCACCCCATTCACGCGGATCGTCGTCATCGGCGATGTAGCCGTAGCCTGCGGCAATCGTGGCCGTACCGGCGCGCAATCCGGCTTCGATGTCCCTGGCAGCGTCGCCAACGTAGATCGACCGGTACGCGTCGACGCCGGCCATGTCGCAGGCCAGGAGGAGAGGGCCGGGGTCGGGCTTGCGTACCGGCAGGGAGTCACCGCTCACCGTACAGGCGCTGCGCTCCGCGAGCCCGAGCGCTTCGAGCAGCGGGTTGGTCAGCCGCTCCGGCTTGTTGGTGACCACGCCCCAGGGGCAACCTGCCTCATCGAGCCGGTCGAGCAGCGAATCCAGTCCGGCAAATACCGTGGAGCCTTCGCACAACGCCTCGGCATAGCGGTCCAGGTATTCCATGTGCATGTCGTCGCCAAAGCTGAACTCGTGCTCCGGAAAACCGAGGCTCAACAAGCCGATGGCACCGTTTGAAACCTGGGAACGCCCCTGTTCGTAGCCGACCGGCTCGACGCCATAGGCTGCCTGCATGGTGTGCAAGACGGCGACCATGTCCGGTGCGGTATCCACCAGCGTGCCGTCGAGGTCGAACAATACGGCTTTGAAGTAGCCGTCCCGCATCTGTGTCAGGTTACTCACTCGCGGGACGCTGGTAATACATGAGGTAATTGACGTCGAGGTTCGGGCCCAGGGAGTACTCTTTTGTCAGCGGGTTGTAGTGCATGCCGATGCTGGCACGAAGCTCCAGCCCCGCCTTGCGAGCCCATTGCTCGAGTTCCGACGGGCGAATGAACTTGCTGTAATCATGTGTCCCGCCCGGGAGGAGTTTGAGTATGTATTCGGCGCCGACAATCGCGAACAGGAAAGACTTGGGATTGCGATTGATGGTTGAGAAGAACACGTGACCGCCGGGCTTTACGAGCTCGGCACAGGAGAGGATCACTTGTGACGGATCGGGCACATGTTCGAGCATCTCGAGGCAGACGACCACGTCATACCGGCCCGGCTCTTCAGCCGCGAGCGCCTCGGCTGTGGACTGGCGGTAATCCACCTCGAGTCCCGACTCGAGCTGGTGCAGCCTGGCGACGGCCAGCGGTCCCTCGGCCATATCGATAGCCGTTACCGTGGCGTTGGATGCCGACAATGACTCCGCGAGTATCCCGCCGCCGCAGCCGATATCGACGGCTTTGCAGCCTGCCAGCTTGACGTACTGGCGTATCCAGTCGAGTCGCAGGGGGTTGATCGCGTGCAGCGATCCGAATTCACCCTCGGTATCCCACCAGCGAGAGGCCAGCGAATTGAATTTCGCCAGTTCCGCCTGATCGACATTGCTTGTTGCGCTCGTAGTCATTGCCCTTCCTATTGTACTTTGCCGGCGTCTGTCATGCGCTCACGCCACTCGTTGCTGCGGGCCAGCACTGCATCCGTATCGATATGGGCAAATTCGCCATTCTCCAGGTGCCGCCGGCCGCCGACCCAGACGTCCGCGACCTGGTCTGCGCGCGAGGCATAAACGAGTTGTGAGATGACGTCATAGATGGGCTGGCTGTTCAGCGTGCCGAGATTGACACTCGCAAGGTCAGCCCATTTTCCCGCCTCGATGGATCCTGTGGTTTGCTCTACGCCGAGGGCCTGCGCGCCTCCCAGCGTCGCCATGTGCAGCGCCTCCGTTGCCGTGACAGCCGTGGCGTCACTCGCGGTCGCTTTTGCGAGCAGGGCGGCCATCCGCATCTCGGAGAACATATCCAGCATGTTGTTGCTGGCGGCGCCGTCGGTACCGAGTGCCACGTTCAGGCCGGCATCGGCGTATTTCTTGATCGGCGCGATGCCGCTTGCCAGTTTGAGGTTGGAGTTCGGGCAGTGCGCGACGCTGACGCCGGCCTGGGCAAAACGCTCGATTTCCTCGTCACTCATGTGGACCGCGTGCACGGCCAACAAGGAGCGATTCACCAGCCCGGCATCCAGCAGTCGTTCGTAGGGGCGCTTGCCCGTATCGCGCAGAGAAATCTCGACCTCGTTTGCGGTCTCGTGGAGGTGGATCTGGACCCGAACATCGAGCTGGTCGGCCAGAACACGCAAGGCGTTGAACGACTCGTCCGACAAGGCAAAGGTCGAATGCGGGGCGAACGCAGTGGTGATCAACGGATGGTCGGCATAGGGGTCGTGGACCAGGTCCGTGGCCTTTTGCAGGTACTCGTCGGCGTTCCTGGCCCAGCCGGTCCGAAAATCGACAACGGGTGTGGCGACCACGGCCCTCATCGAGAGGTCTACGGCGGCCTCAGCGACGATCTCCGGGTAGAAATACTGATCGCTGAAGCAGGTGATGCCACCTCGAATCATTTCGGCAATAGCGAGCTCTGTGCCGTCGCGGACCATCTCCGCGCTGACCCAGCGCCGCTCGGCGGGCCAGATACCCTCGTGCAGCCACGCCTCGAGCGGCATGTCGTCCGCAAGGCCGCGAAACAGGGTCATCGCGGCATGGGTGTGGGCATTGATGAGTCCCGGTATCAGGACATGATTCTCGCGTTCTACGAGCACGCTGGGCTGAAACCCGGTCCTGGCCTCGGCCGCGGGTATCACGGCCACGATTCGCCCATCGGTGATCGCTACGGCGTGGTTCTCGAGGACTTGCCCGGCCGGGTTCACGGGGATGCACCAGCGAGGCAGGATCAGGGTGTCACAGTGCTGCATAGTCGCCGCAGTATACGCGTCGCACAGGGCAGCGCCAGCCTTGCGTTTCAGGGCTTTTGGGCCCGTTGAAAAACTGCTGTTTCAAGCCTCTCTGTGGTAGTATTTGCCTCCAGATTAATCGCTCAAAACCCGAACGAATTTGACCCTTGGATTCCGCCTCACCCGGCGGGGCCGGGCTCGGATTTTGAGTCAAGAAAATTGAGGTTGTATGTCTGAAGTAGCGCAGGAATTGCTGTCCGTAAGCCTCGAAGAGGAGATGCAGCAGTCCTATCTCGACTACGCGATGAGCGTCATTGTCGGCCGGGCCCTGCCCGATGTTCGGGACGGTCTCAAACCAGTGCATCGTCGTGCCCTGTTCGCCATGCACGAACAGAACAATGCCTGGAACAAGCCCTACAAGAAGTCCGCTCGAATCGTCGGTGACGTGATGGGTAAATACCATCCGCATGGCGATTCGGCCATCTACGACACGATAGTCCGCATGGCGCAGCCTTTCTCACTCCGATACATGCTCGTCGATGGCCAGGGCAACTTCGGCTCGGTCGATGGCGACAACCCGGCCGCCATGCGGTACACCGAAATTCGCATGTCGCGGATAGCGCATGAACTCATGGCGGACATTGAGAAAGAAACCGTCAATTTCATTGCAAACTACGACGAAACCGAGCATGAACCCGGCGTGCTGCCGACCCGCTTCCCGAACCTGCTGGTTAACGGTTCGTCCGGTATCGCTGTGGGCATGGCGACCAATATTCCGCCGCACAACCTCAATGAGGTCATCAGTGCCTGCCTCGCGTTGATCGAAAACCCGGCCATCGATGTCCCCGGGCTCATGGAGCATATTCCAGGCCCCGATTTCCCGACCGCCGGCATCATTAACGGCGCCCAGGGGATCTATTCCGCCTATCGCACGGGCCGTGGCCGTGTACACATTCGTGCGCGCACGGAAGTCGAGACGATCAACAAGCGCGGCAAGGAAGCGATCATCGTTACCGAGTTGCCCTACCAGGTGAACAAGGCGCGCCTGATCGAAAAGATTGCCGATCTCGTCCGCGAGAAGCGTATCGAGGGCATCAGCGAGCTGCGCGACGAGTCCGACAAGGATGGCATGCGGATCGTGATCGAGCTCCGGCAGGGCGAAGTCAGCGACGTCGTCCTCAACAACCTCTACAAGCAGACACCGATGCAAAGCGTGTTCGGCATCAACATGGTGGCGCTGCACGAGGGGCAACCGAAACTCCTGAACCTGAAGCAGGTTCTCGAGGCGTTCCTGTCCCACCGCCGCGAGGTCGTCACGCGCCGGACGATATTCGACCTGCGCAAGGCTCGTGACCGTGCTCACGTTCTGGAAGGGCAGACCGTGGCGCTCGCCAACATTGACGAGGTCATCGCCCTGATCAAGGCCTCGGCCTCGCCCGCGGAGGCCAAGACCGGCCTGATCGAGCGCGCGTGGCAGCCCGGTGAGGTCACCGGCATGCTCGAGCGCGCCGGCAGCACCGATACGCGTCCCGATGGCCTGGAGGTCGGCAGCGGTCTTGTGGACGGTCTGTACCGCCTGTCGGCCGTACAGGCACAGGCCATCCTGGACCTGAGGCTGCATCGCCTGACCGGTCTGGAACAGGATAAAATAGTTAAAGAATACAGAGAGATATTGGAAAAAATTAAAGAGTTTTCTGATATCTTGGCGAACCCCGATCTGCTGCTCGAGGTCATTCGCAATGAACTCGCGGACGTGCGTGACGCGTTCGGTGACGAGCGCCGGACGGAAATCGTCCAGGATCACTCGGACCTCAGTGTTGAAGATCTGATCCCGCAAGAGGAGGTCGTGGTGACCTTGTCACACGGCGGCTATGCAAAGGCCCAGCCGATCGACGTCTACCAGGCCCAG
Organism: Gammaproteobacteria bacterium; assembly: GCA_029881015.1. GTDB lineage: Bacteria > Pseudomonadota > Gammaproteobacteria > Steroidobacterales > Woeseiaceae > UBA1847. The sequence continues at coordinate 5,700 of JAOUNK010000036.1, forward strand.
AAGCGTGGCGGCCGCGGTCGTTCAGCAACCAAGGTCAAAGATGAGGACTTCATCGACAAACTGTTCGTCGCGAACACGCACGATACGATCCTGTGCTTCTCGAGCCGCGGCAAGATGTACTGGTTGAAGGTCTACCAGGTGCCGCAGGCCAGCCGAGGATCGCGTGGCAAGCCGATTGTGAACCTGCTGCCGCTCGAGCCCGAGGAGCGCATCAATGCGGTGCTGCCCATCAAGGAATACGCCGAAGGGCACTTCGTGTTCATGGCGACCTCGGCGGGAACGGTCAAGAAGACGCCGTTGAGCCAGTTCTCGCGACCACGTGCGAGCGGCATCATTGCCATCGATCTGCGCGGCGACGACAAACTGGTCGACGTCGCCATTACTGACGGCGATGCCGAGATCCTGCTGGTCGCCAGCCACGGCAAGGCCATACGGTTCGCCGAATCGGACGTTCGGCCGATGGGTCGTGGCGCGGCGGGCGTGCGCGGCATCAAGCTCCCCGACGGGCATGAGGTCATCGGGCTCAGCATCTTCGCGGATGGACTGATTCTCACGGCGACTGAGAACGGCTTCGGCAAGCGCACGCCGGCGGAGGACTTCCCGGTACAGGGGCGTGGCGGGCAGGGTGTCATTGCGATCCAGACAACAAAGCGCAACGGCAGGACTGTCGGTGCCATACAGGTCGGCGAAGACGACGAGATCATGCTGATCAGCTCGAACGGCACGCTCGTAAGGACAGGCGTGAGCGATATCTCGGTCATGGGGCGCAATACCCAGGGCGTGCGCCTGATTCGTGTCGAGAGCGATCAGCGACTCGTTGGGTTAGCACGTATTGAATCGATCGATGACGAGGAAGAATAATTACGATCGTAAGTAATGCAATCTGATTGCCAAATCGTAACAATACGCCCGCTATCCTCATCATCGCCTAAGCCTCTCACTCAGGGACCTCAACGCAATGTCACGCGTTCATAATTTCAGTGCTGGTCCTGCCGCACTGCCGCTTGAAGTACTCGAAACCATTCGCAACGATCTGCCGGACTGGCTTGGTTCAGGCATGTCGGTCATGGAAGTCAGCCATCGTGGCGCCGATTTCGTGGCGCTGGCGGCCCGGGCCGAAGCGACCTTGCGCGAATTGCTGCTGGTTCCCGACGATTACAGCGTGTTGTTCCCGCAGGGCGGCGCGACGCTGCAGATGGCGATGGCGCCACTGAATCTCTCGGCGCCCGGCGATACTGCGGATTACATTGTCACCGGCAGCTGGGGCAAGAAGGCCGCCGGCGAAGCCAGGAAGTTCTGCACAGTGAACGTTGCGGCGGATGCCTCGGACCGGAGTTTTACGTACATTCCCGATGAATCGACGTGGCAGCGTTCGGACAATGCGGCCTACCTGCATTACACGCCCAACGAGACGATCGCCGGGGTCGAATTCCACTTTGTGCCGGGCGGCGACGTGCCCCTGGTCGCGGACATGTCCAGCAATATCCTGTCGCGGCCCATAGACGTCAGTCGGTTCGGCGCGATCTATGCCGGGGCGCAGAAGAACATCGGGCCGGCGGGTATTACGCTCGTCATCGTTCGCAACGAACTGCTCGATCGAGCGCGTGCGGAGAATCCGCACCTGATGACCTGGAAATCCTATGCGGACTCGGGGTCCATGACGAACACGCCGCCGACCTTTGCCTGGTATGTAGCCGACCTGGTTTTCCAGTGGCTCAAACGGCAGGGCGGTGTCGCCGCAATGGCTGAAATCAATGATCGCAAGTCCAGCAAACTCTATGCGGCGATTGACGCCTCCGATTTCTACAGCAACCCCGTGGCGAAGGACTGCCGGTCCCGCATGAACGTGCCTTTCATCCTGGCCGATGACGCGCTCGACAAGAAGTTTCTCGAAGAAGCGGCTGCAGCGGGGCTTGCCAACCTGAAGGGCCATCGCTCGGTCGGGGGCATGCGGGCCTCAATTTACAATGCGGTCGGCGAAGACGCAGTCGATGCGCTTATCGCATTCATGGCTGATTTCGAAAAGGCGAACGGATAATTATGTACAAGGTTCTGACACTCAACCATATCGCCGTAGAGGGACTGCGGCGCCTGCCGCGTGAACGCTATGAAGTTGCGTCCGAGATTGCGCATCCCGACGCCATTCTAGTGCGCTCGGCCAACATGCACGAGATGGACATCCCGGCGACGGTGGTTGCGATTGGCCGGGCCGGGGCAGGTACAAACAACATTCCTTGCGACAAGCTGGCCGCACGCGGTGTGCCGGTATTCAACGCACCGGGAGCGAATGCCAATGCCGTCAAGGAGCTGGTCATTGGCGGGATGCTGCTGGGTGCACGCAACCTCGCCCAGGCAAGCGAGTACGTTAAGACCCTCAAAGAGACCGGCGAAGACCTCAAGAAGGCGGTCGAGAACGGCAAGAAGCAGTTTGTGGGCTTTGAGCTACCCGGCAAAACGCTTGGCGTGATCGGCCTTGGCGCCATCGGCGTCGAGGTCGCCAATTCGGCACTGGCGCTCGGCATGAAAGTGATCGGTTTTGACCCCGCGATCACCGTGAGCAATGCCTGGCAACTCTCATCGGGTGTCGCGCAAGCCGAGACTCTGGATCAGTTGTTTCAGAACGCGGATTTCGTCACGGCTCACGTGCCGCTGATCGACGCCACCAAGAACATCGTGAATGCTGACCGAATTGCCCTGATGAACAAAGGCGCTGTGCTGATCAACTTCGCGCGCGGCGGCGTTGTCGACAACGCGGCTGCGATAGCGGCTCTCGATAGCGGGAGACTGCATGCCTTCGTCTGCGATTTCCCGACACCAGAGCTAATAGCGCATCCGAAAGTCGTGGCGCTGCCGCACCTTGGCGCGTCCACGGGTGAAGCAGAAGCGAACTGTGCCGTGATGGTGGCCGACAACGTCAAGGACTACCTCGAGAACGGCAATATCCGGTTCTCGGTAAACTTTCCGCAAGCCAGGTTGCCGCGCCTGGACGCCTGGCGAATCACGGTATCGAACGCGAATGTCCCGAACATGGTGGGCCAGATCTCGACCTGTATCGCGAATGCAGGACTCAATATCGAAGACCTGCTGAACAAGTCGATTGGCGGTATCGCGTACACCATCGTCGACGTAAACGGTGAGCCGTCCGACGCGTTGCTCAATCAACTCCGGGCCATCGACGGTGTCCTGACGTTGCGAAATCTCGGCAAGCCTGTAACCTGAGGAATCCCTTGGGGTTTTCGAGTAGGAAGAGCATGACAGGTGGGGACCAAAAAAGTGGCGATCTGGACCTGGCGGCGATTCGCGATCAGATCAATGAGATTGACGAACGCATCCAGGGGCTGATCAACGCCAGGGCGAAAATCGCCCAGCAGGTCGGTGTTGCCAAAGGCGAGCTGGCCTCCGCCGTCGACTACTACCGTCCCGAGCGGGAAGCGGAGGTTCTGCGGAATGTCCTCGGCCGCAACGAGGGACCGATGCGCGATGAGGAAATGCTCCGCCTCTTTCGTGAAATCATGTCGGCCTGCCTGGCGCAGCAGGAGCCTCTCAAGATTGGTTTCCTCGGCCCTGAAGGGACCTTTACGCAGACGGCCGTTTTCAAGCATTTTGGGCACTCCGTGCGCGCATTGCCGTTCCACACGATCGACGAGGTGTTCCAGGAAGTGGAATGCGGTGCGGCGGATTTCGGTGTCGTGCCGATCGAGAATTCCACGGAAGGCTCCGTCAACAACACCCTGGATATGTTCCTGACGTCGCCGCTGAAGATCGCCGGGGAGATCGAGCTCAAGATCGAGCAGCACCTGATGGGAAGCCGGAAAGGCCTTGAGAACATCGAGCGTATTTGTGCCCACGAGCAGTCGCTGGCCCAGTGCCGTGGCTGGATCAGGGAGAACCTGCCGCACGTAGAACTGATCGGTATGTCCAGCAACGCGGCCGGCGCGCGGCGCGCACGGGATGAAGACGGCACGGCCGCGATCGGTCCCGAGGTGGCGGCAGACGTGTACGATTTGCAGATCCTCGTCAATAACATCGAGGACCGTCCTGACAATGCCACGCGTTTTCTCGTTGTCGGCCGCACGCTCCTGGCGGCAAGCGGCGAGGACAAGACGACGCTGTTGGTATCGACCAGCGATACGGCGGGTGGGGCAGGTGTTCTGCATAGCCTGTTGCAGCCGCTTGCCACGCATGGCATCAGCATGACGCGCATCGAATCGCGGCCTTCGCGGCGTCGCAAATGGGACTATGTGTTCTTCATCGACATCGAGGGCCACGCCGAGGAGGCGCCGGTTTCGGAGGCTTTGGCCGACCTCGAACGCAGCGCGTCGCTGTTCAAGGTGCTGGGCGCCTATCCCAAGGCGATTGGCTGACAGGCGACAGTCGTTCATGCACTTCAGAATCACACCCTCCAAGTTGCGGGATGCCCGGGTAACGGTACCCGGCGACAAGTCCGTTTCGCACCGGGCCCTGATGCTCGGCAGCGTCGCCGAAGGCAGGACGGAGGTCAGCGGGTTTCTCAACGGCGAAGATTGCCTCGCGACCGCGGCGGCCATGCGTTCGCTGGGTGTCGAGATCAGGCAGACCGGGGCTACCGATGTCGTCATCGACGGCGTTGGGCTGCATGGACTCAGTGCACCGCCAGGCGATATAGACCTCGGCAACTCCGGAACGGCCATGCGCCTTATGGCGGGCCTGTTGAGCGGCCAGTCATTTAGCAGCGTGCTGACCGGTGACGCTTCGCTCAACGGTCGGCCCATGGAGCGGATTATCAAGCCACTCACTGCGATGGGTGCGGCGATCGAGAGCGATTGCGACGGTACGCCGCCACTCCAGATTTCAGGTGGCCTGAAGCTTCGCGGAATCCACTATGACCTGCCGGTCGCCAGCGCCCAGGTCAAGTCCGCGATACTGCTGGCTGGCCTCTATGCGAGCGGGACGACAAGCGTCACCGAACCCGCGGTAACGCGTGATCATACCGAACGCATGCTGGGCTCGATGGGCGTCAACGTCGCGACATCCGGGCCGAGGATATCGCTCGAAGGTGGGCAGTCGCTGCGCGGGACGCGGGTTAACGTGCCGGCGGACCTGTCGTCAGCAACCTTCATAATCCTTGGTAGCTTGTTGTCACAAGATGCGGATATTCTTATAGAAAATGTCGGAGTAAACCCGACAAGAACCGGTGTCATCGCGATCCTGCAGGCGATGGGAGCCGACATTACGCTTGCGAACCCCAGGTTACTGGGTAAGGAGCCTGTGGCCGATATACGGGCCCGGTCCTCCAAGCTTCGGGGCGGTGCCGTCGATCCGGCGCTGGTATCGCTCGCGATCGACGAGTTTCCGGCCCTGTTTGTGGCGGCCGCCGCGGCGCAGGGCAAGACGACGTTTTCCGGTATCGGCGAGCTGCGGGTTAAAGAGAGTGACCGGATCAGCGCCATGGCCGACGGCATGCGGCGCCTGGGTATCCGGGTGGACGAGACCGAGGATGGCGCCGTCGTGCATGGCGGGCGCTTCCGCGGCGGTGAGGTAGAGAGTTTCCATGACCACAGGGTCGCGATGTCCCTCGCAATGGCCGGGACTGTCGCCGATGGCGAGGTTATTGTTCGCGACGTGGACAATGTGGATACGTCGTTTCCCGGTTTTGGCGACTGTATGGCGGGGCTGGGCGGCGAGATCGAGGTCCTGGATGCACCGTAGGCGCGACGTCCCGGTTATTGCCATCGACGGCCCGAGCGGGTCCGGGAAGGGCACCATCGCCCGGCGCGTGGCCGAGGCGCTTGGCTATCACTTGCTCGACAGCGGAGCGCTGTACCGGCTGGTCGCCTTGTCGGCCCAGATTTCCGGGGTCTCGCTCGAGAACGCGCAGAGACTTGCAGAGCTGGCCCACGACCTGGATGTCAGTTTTGGCAGCGATGCCAGGGGCGACGAGCAGATATGGCTCGCGAACGAGGATGTCACGGCGCTGGTCCGGACCGAGGACGCGGGCGCCGGCGCCTCAACAGTCGCCCAGATCTCGGCGGTCCGGCAGGCCTTGCTGGAGCGTCAGCGGGCGTTTCGGCAACCCCCCGGGCTGGTCGCCGACGGCCGTGACATGGGGACTCATGTGTTTCCGGACGCGACGCTCAAGATCTTCCTGACCGCAAGCGCCGAGGAACGCGCCCGAAGGCGTCATAAGCAGTTGAAAGACAAGGGCTTGGATGTTAGCCTTGCCGCCCTTTCACGGGACATAGAGGACCGTGACCGGCGTGATTCCGAGCGATCGGTGGCGCCGTTGAGGCCTGCAAAGGATGCCAGGATTCTGGACTCCTCGGGCCAGTCCATCGAGGCAGTGACGCAAACTGTACTCGATTGGGTCGCCAGCCTCTAAATACCTTAGAAGGAACCATGGACGGGATCGAACAGGATGTTCGCTCCTTTTTTGTAATGACCGTCAGTCACAGGATGTGACACGACGCTAATGGGTGGGAGTATTTCTCCCGTAGGTTTTCATAACATGTCTGAAAGTTTTGCTGAGTTATTTGAAGAGAGTTTTGCCAGTCAACAGATAAAGCCGGGATCGATCATCACCGGTACCGTTGTCGCGGTAAATGACGATGTTGTAATCGTCAGTGCAGGTCTCAAGTCTGAGGCCGTCATCCCCATAGAACAGTTCAAGAACGACAATCGCGAAGGCGAAATCTCCGTAGGGGATGAAATCGAAGTCGCACTCGACGCCGTGGAAGACGGCTTCGGTGAGACCAAGCTTTCCAGAGAGAAAGCGATTCGCGCACGCACCTGGATCGATCTTGAAAAAGCATTTGAGGCGGGTGAAGTTGTCGAAGGCGTGATCAACGGTCGCGTTAAAGGCGGGTTCACGGTCGAGATCGACAACGTCCGCGCATTCCTGCCGGGCTCACTTGTCGACGTTCGTCCGGTCCGCGATCCAAGTTACCTCGAGGGCAAGAGCCTTGAGTTCAAGGTCATCAAGCTCGACCAGCAACGCAATAACGTCGTTGTGTCGCGCCGTGCGGTTGTCGAAACAGAGTACTCGGCCGAGCGTGAAAAGCTGCTCGCAGACCTGCAGGAAGGCAATACGGCTAAAGGTGTCGTCAAGAACCTCACCGACTACGGCGCATTCGTCGATCTCGGTGGCATCGATGGTCTCCTGCATATCACCGACATGGCCTGGAAGCGTGTCAAGCATCCTTCCGAGATTGTTGAAGTCGGTCAGGAAATCGACGTCAAGATCCTCAAGTTCGATCGTGAGCGGCAGCGTGTATCGCTGGGCATGAAACAGCTCGGCGACGATCCGTGGCAGGATCTCGCGCGTCGTTACCCGCCGCAGACCCGCATCTTCGGCAAGGTGACCAATGTTGCAGACTACGGCTGCTTCGTTGAAATTGAAGATGGCGTTGAAGGCCTTGTCCACGTTTCCGAAATGGACTGGACCAACAAGAACGTCAACCCGTCTCGTGTGGTAGCCATTGGCGAGGAAGTGGAAGTCATGGTTATCGAGATCGACGAGGAACGTCGTCGTATTTCGCTGGGTATCAAGCAGTGCAAATCGAACCCCTGGGCCGAGTTCTCTTCTACCTTCAACCGCAACGACAGGGTTTCCGGCCAGATCAAGTCGATCACGGACTTCGGCATCTTTATCGGTCTCGAAGGCGGCATCGACGGTCTGGTCCATCTCTCGGACATTTCCTGGGATCTGCCTGGCGAAGAAGCTGTGCGGAACTACAAGAAAGGTCAGGAGATCGAGGCCTGTGTCCTTGCCATCGATTCGGAGCGTGAGCGTATCTCGCTCGGTATCAAGCAGATGGAGAAAGATCCGTTCTCGAACTGGCTCGCGGCCAACCCCAAGAACTCAATCGTCAAGGGTACGGTCACGGAAGTTGACGCTCGCGGCGCCACGGTCGACCTGGGCGACGGGATCTTCGGAACCCTGCGCGCCTCGGAACTGGCACGTGGCCGGGTAGAGGACGCACGGACCATGATCAAGGTTGGTGAAGAGGTTGAAGCGAAGTTCACCAATGTCGATCGTAAGAACCGTTCGATCCAGTTGTCGATCAAGGCAAAGGAAGTTCACGAGGAGCAGGAAGCGGTCAGCAGCTACAAGTCTGACGTTGCTGCGGCACCCGTGGGCACCACGCTCGGCGACCTTTTGAAGGAAAAAATGTCCGGCGAAAGCAAATAATAAGTAAAAAGAGTAGCCCAGACCGGCTGGTCTGGGCTACTATTGCCTTTAATATCCGTGGGTTACGCTAATTCGGCGGTACGGAATAAGGTAAAATGACAAAATCTGAACTGATAGAAGCCATCTCGCGCAAGCAAAAACACCTTCCAGCCAAGGACGTTGAACTGGCCGTCAAGCACATGCTGGACCTGATGAGCGACTCATTGGCCCAGGGGCAGCGCATCGAGATTCGTGGCTTTGGGAGTTTCTCCCTGCATTTCCGTCCACCCCGTATCGGACGTAATCCCAAGACCGGTGAAGCGGTTGCCCTGTCCGGCAAGTACGTGCCGCATTTCAAGCCGGGCAAAGACCTGCGCGAACGCGTGGATGAAAGTCGCCATTTCCCGATTAAGAGTTAGAATCACCCTCTTTGCTGCATTGGTGCTTCGCCGGGAGTAAGCACATGATTAAACGTGTCGGGCTGATTATCCTGATCGTCATCCTGTTCGTTGCGATGTTCACGTTTACCGCGATGAATACCGGGGAGCTCGAACTCGATCTCGGCTTTGTCAAACAGACCTGGCCCATTTCCATGACCCTGGCGGGGGTCTTCTTCATCGGCACTCTGTTCGGCATGCTGTGCATGACCGCTTTCGTCTTTCGATTGATCAATGAACGGCGGAACCTGCGGCGCATGCTGCGCGTGTCCGAGTCCGAGCTGACCAGCCTCCGCAACCTGCCGCTAAGCGATGCCGACTGAAAAGGCCCTCATTCTTGCGGGCCTGTTCCTGCTACTGGCTGCGGCCGGCTGGGTCATCGGGCGGTTCGGCGAGCGCGACGACGAGGACCCGCCGCCGCCACTGAATATCGATTATCTCAAGGGCCTGAACTTCCTGCTGAATGAACAAACGGACCAGGCCGTCGAGCATTTTCTGCGGATGGTACGGGTCGACGACCGGACGATCGAAACGCATTTTGCGCTCGGCAGCCTGTTTCGCCGGCGGGGCGAGGTAGACCGAGCCATTCGCATTCACCAGAACATTATTGCGCGTCCGGACCTCGCATCCGAGCAGCGCGACCAGGCGCTTTACTCGCTGGCCAAGGACTACCTGGCTGCCGGCTTGCTGGATCGGGCCGAGAAGCTGTTTGTGCGCCTGTCCGAGGGATCGCGCTTCCAGGTCCAGGCTTCCGAGGCACTGTGTCGTATTTACGAGCAGGAGCGCGATTGGGACAAGGCCATCGATGCGGGGAAACGCCTGGAGGTCCTGGGAGGCAGGTCCCTGGCGCTGCAAATCGCACATTACTACTGTGAGCTGGCCGAGGCGGCGGCGGCGGCGGGTGACTACGCGGCGGCACGGCAGTACGTCAAGAATGCGCAGGCCG
>JAOUNK010000037.1 GCA_029881015.1 Gammaproteobacteria bacterium
CCGAGCCGGACTCCGCCAGCATCTGGTCCACACCAAGAAGGCGCAGGACGATGCCAAGCACGAACACGACAGCCAGGTTGGTGGCAATGAACAAAGCAACACGAGTAAACATTCTGTCTCCTGACCCTGATTGAGGTCGAATACGCCTAAGCGCCGTTATGGAGGCTCCGATCTTGTACTGGCTACGGTGAAATTCAAGCCCCGCCTGAAACACTTTGTTTCGGGTAAGGCGGGAGGTCAGGCAGACTGCGCTTTGCGGGCCATGTTGCCGGCGCCGCTATTGTAAGGTCTTTAAATGCGGACGAATCTATAGGAGGCACAGACTTTCGCTACAGGTCTTTGCTCTCAGACTCTCGCCAGTCAGGAATCTCGACCGCAGTGGTCTCCCCGGACAATTTGTCCCAGATCTGAACCAATCGCCGCTTCCTGCGATTTGGGTTCTCACGATCACGATCCGCCAGCTTGTTCGCGTGGTCGAGGATGTAGATGGTCTCGCGCTCCGTTTTCGACATAGCCCTGTTCCCGTGCCGATTTGTGGCACCGTCATAGCTATAAGCGAAAACGAAGCGCGAATTACCTCACGCGGATCGAAATTTCCTAGTCGTCTGCGTCTTCCGCGGTGGCAACCATCTCAACGGCCGGTCGCTCATGGGCTGCGTTGGACGTAGCCTGGCTATTGTCGTCGCCACCCATCATCGTGGTCGCAGCAATGACGCCGAGTACTGCTCCGCCAAATCCGCCGGCAGCGGCGGCTAGTAGAGTCCGGGATGGAGGTGGTTCGCTTGCTTCTGGCATGATTTGAGTCCTCTTCATTGATTGCAGGTATTGCGAAATCAGTCTAATCGCCAAACCCGCATCCCGCCAGCCCCGGCGTCGCTCCCTGGCTCATTGCGATGTCAGCAGTGATTTGCTATCAAGGTTGTACCCACTCGCATCCCGAATCGCTTCCTATGAGTACCTCAGCCACTGTCACGACGCTCTTGCGAGACTGGCGCTCCGGTGACAAGCGCGCCCTGGAGGAGCTGACGCCGCTGATCTACGACGACCTGCGCCGCGTCGCCGCCCGGCACCTGCAGTCGGAGCGCTCCGGGCATACGCTGCAGGCGACAGCGCTCGTCAACGAGGCATTTGTTCGGCTGGCCGAGGCCGACCTGTCATTCCAGGATCGTGCACATTTCTTTTCCGTCGCTGCACGAACGATGCGCCATATCCTGACCGACTACGGTCGTGCCCGGCGCGCCCAGAAGCGTGGCGGGGGCGTATCCCCCGTTACCCTGCACGAGGACTGCATGGCTGGCATCGGCGATACGGATATCGTGGACATCGATGACGCGCTTACCAGGCTCGCGGAGATCGACGCACGCAAGAGTGACATCCTCGTTTTGCACTTCTTTGGCGGTATGACCTTCGAGGAAACCGCCGAGGCCCTCGGTATTTCGCCGGCAACGGTCGACCGGGATCTGCGTTTCGCCAAGGCATGGCTGGCTAATGAACTCAAAGACAATTGAGCTGAATGCCGAGCGTTGGTCCAGGGCAGAGGACCTGTTCGGCCGCGCTGCCGATCTGCGGGCTGGCGAGCGCGAGCGCTTTTTGCAATCCGAGTGTGGCGACGATGTGGAATTGCACGACTACATCATCAGCTTGCTGCAGGCCGACCCCGCTCTTGACGGCGCCATAGAACGGACGATCGTCAATACTGTCCGTGTTGCGTTCGGCGAGGATCCGTCGCAAGCCGAGCAAATGAAGGGGCAGATGATCGGGCCCTATCGTGTCGAACGCCTGCTCGGCGCGGGCGGCATGGGCATGGTCTATCTCGCCGAGCGCGCCGACCAGCAGTATGACCAGCAAGTCGCCATAAAGCTCGGCCGCCACCGGCTGGTCGACCCGCAAATGGAACTTAGGCTGCGCAATGAACGGCAGTTTCTTGCCAACCTCGACCACCCGAATATTGCACGCCTGTTGGATGGCGGCACGACGGCCGACGGCGTTCCGTATATCGTCATGGAATACATCGACGGTGTACGCATCGACACCTATTGTGACCTGCACCGACTGACCATCGATGAGCGCCTGAAGCTCTTCCAGACCATCTGCGCTGCCGTCCACTATGCCCACCAGAACCTGATCATTCACCGGGATATCAAGGCAACCAATATCCTCGTCACGGGAGACGGCACGCCAAAGCTCCTGGATTTTGGTATTGCGAAGCTGACCGACGCGGAAGGGTCCGCAACCGACGGCCTGACGCGCGATGGCGCCGTTATCATGACGTTCACCAACGCGGCGCCCGAACAGATCACCGGCCAGTGCGTAACCACTGCGACCGATGTCTATGGGCTCGGATTGTTGTTGTTCAACTTGCTGTCGGGCGTGCGGGCTTACGAGACGGACGGTCTCACGCCTCGCGAGATTGCTCTGCAGATATGCGAGGATGAGAAAACGAGCCCGAGCCGTCGCCTGTTGCAGCAGCGCAAGGCCGCCCAGGCCGAGAACGACACGGTCGCTCTCGAGAAGCTGAAACGCATCGCCGCCGACCGAAGTACCAGCCTCGATCGCCTGCAACGCCGGCTGCACGGTGACCTGGATACCATTGTCTTGAATGCGCTGCGCAAGGAGCCGGCGCGACGGTACCGTTCGGCCAGCGCGTTCGCAGACGATATCGGCCGGTATCTGAACTCGATGCCCATTGTTGCGCGGGCCGACTCGTGGCGATATCGCGCCGGAAAGTTCGTGCAGCGTCACGTGGCTGCCGTGTCCGCCGCGGCCCTCGTAGTCGTTCTGCTCACCGCGTTCAGTGTGGCGCTGTCGATTCAAAACCGGGCCGTCGTGAAAGAGCGCGATACGGCCCGCGAAGTCATTCAGTTCCTCGAAGATATCTTCATGGCACACGATCCGTCGCGTGCTCGTGGCGCAGACGTCACTGCCGAAGAGATCCTGGCCGAAGGTGCCGATCGTATTCAAAGCAATCTGGGCGATCGTCCGGAGATCCAGTCGGCACTCATGGGGACCATCGGACGCGTCTACTACAACCTGGGTGAGTATCAGTCGTCGGAGAAGATGCTCCAGCAGGCGCTGCAGCTGCAAATACAAACCAGCGGCGAGGCCCACCCCAGTGTTGCCGTCATCAAGAACGATCTCGCCGAGGTTCTTTTCCGGCGTGCGGAGTATGGGCGCGCGGCCGAGTTGCTGCAGCAGGCGCTGGCTGTCAATCAACTGAGTAACGACGGCACCTCGCCGCTGGTCGCCACGAATCTCTTCAACCTGGCGAATGTGTATCTCGCAACGGGAAAACTCGACGAAGCGGAAGCTGCCGTCAGATCGAGCGTCGCGATATTCGTGCAGATCTCCGATCAGTTCGGACTCGAACTTGCCGAGGCGAAAAGCACTCTCGCTCGAATCCTGCAGGTTCGCGGCGACCTCGATCAAACGGAATCGCTGCTGCGGGATGCGATAGAAATCGTCAACGAATCAGAAGGCCCGGATCACCCGTACATGGCCTATTACCTGCAAAACCTCGGTGTATTGCAGCGCTCGAAAGGGGATCTCGTCGCCGCTGAACAAACGCTGCAGTTGGCTGTTGAGGCAACACGTCGAATCCTGGGCGACAACCATGAATTGCTGGCAATCGTGCTCGTCGACCAGGGCATGCTGCTGCAGATGAAAGGCGACTACGACGAGGCGGTGCGTGTCGTGCGGACGGCGATCGAGCTGGACATACAAATTCACGGACCCGGTCACCCGAGGGTAGGTCTCCACAAAACGATCCTCGGCATGCTGTTACACGACAAGAACGACCTGGAGGATGCTGAGGCCAGCTTGCAGGATGCATTGCTGATTTTTGATGAGGCTCTTGGCGACGACCACCAATACATCGCCTCCGCGCTGACCGAGCTAGGAGCCGTATTGAACACTACCGGGCGCGCAGAGCAGGCACGCCCGGTACTTGAGCGAGCCCTGCAGATGCGACTCAAAGACTATCCACCAGAGCATGTCCTGGTGGCCGCAACCCAGGCTGAATACGGTGACACCCTGTCACGTCTTGGCCAGTTCGAAGAGGCGGAGTCATTGCTGCGGCAGAGCGTGATCGTACTCGGTGATCGTCCCGATCGCCGATCGCGGCGAGCGAACGCGGCGTTGGAACGCCTGGAAGCTCTGGCCGGTTTGCGTGATCAATGACCTGCTGGTCCTCGCAATCCTGGCGTTCTGAGGGTGTATTGGTCTCACCCAGTGCGATTGCACGTCCATGCTCATGGAGTCTCCCGGGCGCCAGCGGCTTTCTGATCGCAATTGACAAGGTGCAAGCAGCATGGGCGTGCCGGGGACATGGGCCGACTTCCTTGCTCATCTGGGTGGAGCATGCGATGAAGACGAAACTACCACTGTTAATCTGGTCTTTGATTTTGATCGTGCCGTTTGCCGGTTTTGGTCAGGACACGCGGGAACTGGTTAAAGGGCCAGCTTCGGTCGAAGCCAGTGAACTCGGCGGTCCAGTCGATCCCTCCGGTATTGAATAGTCGTTCTAGTAGTCCACCGCATCAAGCAGACTTGGCAGATCTTTATGGCCGCGCGCCTTGAAAAGGGACGGGTTGCTGCACGTCAGGACGAGAATGGTCTGTATCGGTGATGCCCGCCAGCCGAGGCCGAGTTTCGCCCACCGATAGCCGGTAGCGATGGTGGCTGTGGGATTGAATACCTGATGCCAGGCGAAGGCCGGGACATACAAAACGTCGCCTGGCTCCAGGTCTGCGATCCATCCGGGCACGCTGCGGGCGATCGGCCATTTTTCCGTATCGCTGACGTCGACTTCACTATAGAAATACGGCGAGCACTTTGCTGGCGGCGCAAAGAAGGGTGCTGCAGCGGCAGGGTAAATCCACCACCGTTTCCTGCCGGTAACCTGGTAGAACAGGTTTGGCGCAATACTGCAGTGCAGCCCCGTCGCTGTCTTCGCGCCACCCATGAAGAAGCCCCAGTTCTCAAAGCTCTTGTGATCGTCCCGCATCGCTCGAAACCAGTCGACATCGACATCGTCGATCAATTCGGGGTGCTGGTGCATGATTCCGGAGAAGCGCGCATACATATCGCCACCTGAATCCATGCTCTCGGCAATCTCCGCATAGGTCGCATCGCGACCTTCGCCAGGACGCCCCTTCGGCTCGTTTGGCGCCGCTCGCAGCAGCCGAACCGCGGTTTGTCGGTAACGAGAACCCAGCATCTCATGCGTCCAGTTTGCAGCGGGCCAGGATGCGCCGGCACCGGCCATCACGACGGGGGTATCGGTAGCGAAATAACGGTCTTGAAAGTCCTGCGGATCGATATCGTGAACGCGATCCACGGGGCGCCGCTGGTCGGTCGAACCAGTGCCCTCCTCGTTCAGGCGCAGCGCCAACGAAACAGCCTCCTCGTGCACGCGCAGCCTGCGAGCCGTCAGCCAGGTTTCGCGACGTACCACCGTTCTCGCCGCATGATCGGCCAGCCACAGGCGGTTGTATTTCCGTCTCAGGCTACGGGTTGCGGTCCAAAATTCTTTCATCGTTTCCACATCGATCCAGACCCCAACGCTATCCTAGATGTTTACGGCATAATGTGCACCTTGATCATTCCAGCCTGAGATAGGAGCATTGCTACTTGCTCGAAGTAATCGGAGCCGGCTACAGCAGGACGGGCACCCTGTCGCTCAAGCATGCGCTTGAGATATTGGGCATAGGCCGTTGCTATCATTTCACGGAGCTGCTCAAACGGCGGCACGCGAAACGCTGGCTTGCTGTCCTGGACGGAGCGCCACCCGTCTGGGACGAGGTGTTCGCAGGTTATTCGGCGACCGTGGACTGGCCTGCCGTTAGCTACTATCGGGAGCTGGCAGACTACTACCCGGACGCGAGAGTCATCCTGACGATTCGAGATCCGGATCAATGGCACGCGAGTTTGCAAGATGCCCTGCTGCCTCTGCGCCGGGTACTCCCGTCCTGGATTCCCTGGACATCCAGGATCGGCCGCTTGACCGACTTGACCATCTGGAACGGTACGTTCAAAGGCCGCGCGGAAAATCGAGATTTTGCCATCGCGTGTTTGCAGCGACATTCGCAGGAAGTCTGTGCTGAGATCGATGAGAAGCGCCTGCTCGTCTACGACGTTAAAGAAGGGTGGGAACCGCTCTGCAATTTCCTCGGCCGTCCGATTCCCGACATCCCTTTTCCGCGAACGAATTCGCGACGCAGCCTGCGTGCCGCCGTTTGGGCTATTCGCGTGATCAAGTGGCTTATCATCTCCACTCCCATGCTCATCGCAGTCGCGTTGCTGAACCGGATAATGCAATGAGTTTAAATCTTCCCGAACCGCTGCCAATGCCGGCGCCGCGCTCTGTGCAGGCCTTTTTGCAGGGCGATACGCACGCCAAACCGCGCGTTCTTCTCGCGTGGGCTCTTTTCGACTGGAGCGTCATCGGCGTCGCGTGGACAGCCATGTCGGTGCTGGACAGCGCGATAGTTGCAGCGATCGGGATCGTTGTCGTCGCGTCGCGTCTGCACGCATTGGGTGCAATCTTGCATGACGCGTGCCACAAGCACCGACGGTCAAACTCGCGCATGTGGTGGTTGGTGGAGATCGTCGCCGGCTGGCCGATCGCGTCGACGATCGAGGCGATGCGCTACCATCATCTCAGGCACCACGCCAGCAGCGGAACGCTGATGGATCCGTACCACGGCACTGTGCATGCCCGAACAGCCTGGCGCCGATACGTTCTTACCTTGCGCGGTGTGGTATTGCCTTTCTGGTGGACGCTTCGCGCGGTCATGGCGCCCATCGCATTGCTGATACCGTCGTTGCGAACACCCTACGGCCGCGCGTTTCTGCAGGACCAGTCGGGGCGCGACTTGCGCAACAATGCCGCCGTAATCGCCTGCGCCCGGGCCGACATCCCGCAGCTCGTCGGACAGGCGGTCGTTCTAGGGGCCGCCATTGCGGCTGGACTGCCGGTACTGACCTACTACGTGGCGCCACTGGTACTTGCCGGAATTCTGAATGCACACCGGGTCATCACCGAGCATTCCTGGCAACTGAACGACGGCCGGTCCCGGCGCCAGACTTGGGAGACGACGGTTGACCACGACCTTGGTGTTATCGGCAACGCCGTGTTCTATCCGCACAACATTGGTTTGCATCGCATTCATCACATGTATCCAACGGTCTCGTTTACCCATTTGCGCGAGCTCGCGCAAGCAGTTCGATCTTCCGCCGGAAACTAGATGTAGAACTCGATATCGCGGCTGCCCAGTTGCTTGTCTGACATTGGCCTGCCCGAGCGCTTGGCGTCAATGACCCGTTCGATGCCCACGTGCACGAGATCGGCCTTTACATTCCTGTTGCCGTGGTTCGGGGCGTTGTCGAGACCCGCAACGTTCTTGCGCATGATCCTGATGTCCTGTCCGAGCACAATGCGGGTGTAGGCGTGGATGATGGGTGAAAGGATTTTTCCAACCCAGCTGGGATAAGGAAACCGGTAGGAGATCAATGTGTAGACCCTGCATGACCGGCCATCTTCCGGCGTTATCTGGCTCGTAATAACAAACCCCGAGTCATCCCCCCAATGGTAGTCGCAACGCGTGATATTGGGCGCGAAGAACTTGTCGGTATGCCGCAGCGCTTGCTTCTTTGGATTCGTCAACAGGGGCCACATGCCAATCGCATCCTCAGCATCGTGATACGTCACCTCAACGCTGCTCGGATTCGTCTCGACGGTGGAGCGCATGATCCGATCCGCTTTCTTGCGGAAGATCTTGTCGTGCACGTAGACCGTATGCGGCACATCCATGAAGTTCTGAGCCAGGGTGCTGACGGTTCCTGAAAACCGGCTGACCATGTAGTAGTTCGTCCAGGGGCGTTGCTGCCAATAGGGCATCGGAAAGATCTCGGCCTGTTCCGGGTCGTTGTCGCCGACATAGAGCCAGACCAGCCCGTAGGCTTCGCGCGAGACGAAGGAACGCAGCCGGTACGGATGCGGCTTGTCAGGTAAGCGCGCCCCATCCTGAGACGGGATATGAACAACCCTGCCGTTGCCGTCGTAACGCCAGCCGTGGTATGGGCACACCAGGCAATCATCGACCAGTCGGCCCGCGGATAACATCGTGCCGCGGTGCAGGCACTGATCGACGAGCGCAGCAATGGCTCCATCGCTCTGCCTGTACACAACGATTCCAAGCCCCAGTATCCGCGCGTTGACAATCTTCCGGCGCCGGATTTCGGACGACGTGCACGCGACGTACCAGCCTTCCTTCAGCTCACCGGCTGTTTCCCAGGCCAGTTGACGGCTCTGCGCCAGGTCGTGTGTGGATTCTGCAGTCATTGTTTTGTTTCCTCAGCGCGGTCTCGCAGCACCCGCAGCAGCGATTCGGCATGCTCGGCAGAAGCTATGAGCGACACCGGCTTGGCGTCCCCCGAGCGGCGGCCGGCTGCCTGCCAGGACGCGTGCAGCAGGTCCGGCAAACTGCTGACGCGACAGATGGAAACAGCCGCGAGCTGCCCGTTTTTTCTCGCGATCGCGTAATGGTGCACTCGGCACAGCTCGGTTTCGACCCGCTCAGCCGCCTCATCAGCGGCCGCATCACTGACCAGCAGGTAACCTGGCGGGCGTGCCGTCGAGGCTGGAATCAGTATGGCAGATCCCGGCAACGCTGCGGCACTCAGGGCGCGAGATACGATACGCTCATCGAGCTTTTCACCAACGAGGTCGGAGCGATGGTCGCCCCTGCCAATGAAGCGAATGCAGGGAGTGCGCTCGACAAACTCTGTTACCTCGACGACGTCGCCGAGGCAATACCGATACAGCCCGCCGGACGTCGTCAGCAGGGGTCTGTATTGCTCACCCACCGCAAGTTCGTCAACGAGTCTCGGCGAGCCGCTCTCGTCCACGAATTCGAGAAAGTGGCTCGTGATTGCCACAGGTCTCGTCGACGTCGTGCCCCAGGAAAGACTGACGACACCCTCCGTCGCAAAAAGCCCTTTCGGCACAATTCGTTTGCCCGGAAACAGGCTCTCAAGCCTCGCCGAGTAGGCCGCGCTTGGTCCGTCTGTCCAGCAGCTGATCACCTGCAGCTGCGGCCAGAGTCCCGTGAAGTCCCGACACTCGACTGCCGCTATCAGGGCCTTGTAGCGGTCTACGGACAGAGTCTCTCTCAATGCGTCCAGGCTCTGTTCCGCGCGAGCGCCATCGAGCAATACATCCAGCAACGACAACAGGAACGTGGGACTCCAGACACTCAGCATCCTCAGGTCCGGCTCGGCGACAATCATTCGCAACGCCTCGAGTTGCCAATCGCCCCGATACGAGCCGGGCACGATCGAGCCGACAACCGTTGGCAGCAGCTTTTCCGCCGGGCTGCCGGCCAGGTAGCTCGCATCGCTCGCACTGCCGACCGTGACACCGCCTGCTGTTTTCTCGGGGGCCGAGTTATCGGGCGAAATCGACCAGTAGCTCGGTCCGGCTATCGCCGGGCAGTCGCGGACGAGCGTTGCGAGCCAGACGACGAGTGCGCTTTGGAATTCGCGGAGTAGCGCGTTCGTGTACGGTACGTCCTTGTGCTGCGCACCCGACCCGCTGGTGCGCTCGAAGTGCACTGGGTATTCTTCAGTCAGCACGCGCTGTTCGCCGGACTTCGCACGACTTACCCAGGGACTGACGCTCGTCCAGTCGAATACGGGAACGCGACTTTGAAAATCGCGTATCGACTGCATCGAGGCGAAACCATGCTCGGTCCCGAAATGTGTGTCGGCATTCGCGCTCAGAATCCGCCACAATCGCGCCCTTTGTGCATCGCCTGGCGACATCAAGGCTGACTCGAAATGCCGCAGCTCCGCTGCTGCTTCGGCGGCAAATTCCTGCCAGGGGATACCTGGCGCTGGCGGGGCCCGGCGGGACGTATCGGCCATTAGCAGCGTTTCCTGGTTTTCACCCGCCGTTCTCCTCGGTTACGGTCGCCCAGCAGGCTATAGTCTACCTACCGGGAGGCGAATTGATGTGGTCCGTACATGAGCCCAATAATAGTTAATCGGCCGGATAGCACCAGCCCCTGGACGCCTCAGGGCTTCGGAGCCTACGCTGAGCACTATCCGCATACCGCCTGGGACCCTGTGCCAGCGGACCGCGATCAGACCGATGCTTTTGTTGCCGGGTGGATGACGAACGAGCCTTGCCAGCCGCAGCAGGTCGGCACGATCGTGTTGTCACCGGGGCTTTTCTCCGAGTTCTTGCCGGGCTGCTTTGCGGCTGCAATGCGGGCACTCAGCGACGCAGGGTTTCGAGTAATACGCACCAGGGCCAGGAGTCGATTCGGTATTCGTGACCAGGCAGCGCGCATCGCGGCAGAGCTTGCCGGGACGCTGGGACCTGAGGAGCGCTTCGTGTGGTGCGGCCATAGCAAGGGAGCAATCGAACTGCTGTACGCGCTCGATACCGATGACAGGTTGCGCGATGGTTGCGCCGCTGCAGTTGTCGCGCAACCGGCGGTTGGGATGTCGCGTGTGGTCGACCGTTGGCAGAATCATCCGCGTGGCCTTCGCGAGCGCATGGGAGGTGTATTGCTTTCAAGTCCGCCCGTGCGTGCCGGTGTTCGAGATATCTCCGCTGCACGCGACCCGATTGTTTCTGACTGGCTTGCCGACTTCAAGCCGGTAGTGCCGACGGTCTGTGCGGTTTCCTGGTCGATCCGGCCGACAAGCTGGGTCGACTCTTATCATCGTACGCTGAATGAGATGGCGCCAGGTCACGCTCACGATGGACAATTCCTGCTGGTCGACCAACGAATCCCCGGCGCGTCCCTCGTCTGTCTGCCAGAGCTCGACCACGCGCAGGTCGTTTTTGGCGGCCATTCGTTCGACGCAGGTAGATTCTGGCAGACGCTTGTCCAGGTCGCCCTTCAATAGTCAGACCAGGTAGCTCTCGAATCCCGGCCACAACTCGTCGTTCAGAATTGGTTTGGCGTTTTCACCGAGCGACATGCAGTAGAGATCCATTGGGACGGTAGTGGAAATCATGTTTCGCAGGGCTCGCCACAACGGATCTTCGTCGTAGAGGCAGAACGTAAGTGTCGCGTAGCGGCGCGTGCGGATCATGTCCCGGAATGCGACCGTAAGTAACTCTGCAAATACTTCCGGGTCCCGGTCTCTTACCCGAATATGCGTGAGAGCCAGGTCGGGCAAGTGGCTCGATGCGCCGACTGAAATTGTCGGTCGCCGGGTAAACACGGAGGCCGCGTTCAGTGCCTTGCGAAGGAGCTCCACCCGCTGCGGAAGTGCGTCAATGACGATTCGGTTGATCGCCGAAGAATCCCACGGTGCGACGCAACCGGCAATGTGGCCGCGTGAGTCCCGTGCAATAAGGAAGTTTTCGATACCGAATTCAGGCCAGCCGGTGATACGTCGCTGCCAGGTTTGCGAATCAAAGACCGGCGAGAGCTGCAGGTCGCGGCTTTGCGCATCCACGAATTCCCTGAGCTCCTCACTGTCGCTACTCAAAGCCCGGCGGATTTCATAACGCCGCCTGCCCCATCGCCGCCAGGGCAGCATGCCGACGACCGAGACTGTACGGTAGCCGCGCAGGCGACCGAAACCGAGTCGTTTGCCGAGGCGCGATTCCAGAATCGAAGAACTGGCAATGCGATTGTCACGCAGGATGCTGCAGTAGGCCAATGTTGCACCGTAGTGGAGGCGGATTTCATCGAGAACCGCGATCGCCACTTTTCGCCAGAGCCCGGAAACACCGCGGCCGCTGGCCTGCCTGAGGTCAGCCAGGTAAGCGACGGCGCCAATCGACCCGTCGATATAGGCTGGCCGAACAACGACCGATGTAATACTGACGATGCGGCCCTCGCGGGTCACCAGCCAGGTGGCATTGTCCGGACTGTGCGCATTGTGCAGTGCGAAAAAATCAGGGGCACGTTCGAATCGAAATGACATGCCGGCCTGCATGCCTTCGTCGCGCATGAATGCAAGGATGGCGTCATTGTCATCGGCTACTGCACGGCGAAAGACCAGGCCATCCGACAATTTCGGCGATTTGCTCAGTTCGCCTGTCCTCGGTCCCCGGCGAACGCGCGCGCGGCCAGTGGGCGAAGATTGTCCGGTGCCAGCCGGCACAGGCAGACAAGCTCGTCGCCATCCCGGTAGCCCGGATTCAGTTTCAGGAAATGGGCCACCGGCCCCAGTCTGCTGTGCTTCGCGGGAACGTCAGCCAGTTCGTCGACCAGTCGACCCTGCGGGGTCGGGAAACGAATGACACCCGACGTACTGTCGAAATTGTCGCCGAACTTCTCGCGTGCGAGTGCCGATAACATTGCCCGATCCTCTGGTGACTCGGGGATCTTGTGATGCGGAATGTAGTGCTTCGCGAACGCCGGCAGGAAACGATAGGTTCGGTGCCCTTTGACGATCAGAAGCCAGTAGAGCGGAGCATCGTGGCGGCGCGCAATCGTGCCTGCGAAACGAATCCATTCAAGCGCCCAGCCCGGGCTACCCCAGTATGCCGGGTCGATTACGGTATCACCCGAAAACAACACGCGAACAGGCTGCCCGGCCGCACTGCTCCAGTAAATCTCCAGAGTTGTGAATCCGCAAAGCTGGCTGTCCGCGTTCGTCAATAGCAGGACGTCAGTCTTTTGCTCAAGGTCGCGCCGAAAAATCTGGTCCGAGACGTCAGCGAAATTCGATGCATAGAGTTCGAACATCGCCTGCACTGTGGCTGACTCGAGCTCATCACAGGACACGATCCGAGCCGACAGGCGATCGTTGTCGCGTCTTGATGGAGCCACACGGTCCGTGGTTGATTCCATGGTAATCGCTCTGGAATGCTCTTGCCGCCATTTGCGGTCATAGTGTACCGTTGTCCTACGCCCATGCCCACCAGGAGACTTTTACGTGTCTGCATCGGCTGCTATCGATCGACGAAGTCTCTTAGCCTTATTGCTCGAGTGGGCCGTCATCATTATCACGATCTACCTGGCGCTCAGAATTGGTACCTGGTGGTCTGCAGTCGCTGCTTTCGTCATCGTGTCGACGCGACAACATGCACTCCTGATCCTGTATCACGATGCTGTCCACGGACATTTTGCGCGCGACGCGCGAGTAAACGATTTCATGGTCAACCTGTTCGTGGGCATTCCCGCGATGTTGCCTGTCGAGGTATACAGGCCGCTGCATATCGATCATCACCGCGAACTCGGTACGGACCGGGACCCGGAGCGGCAATTGCTCTATGTGAATCAGGCGTGGAATTACCAGCCACTCCCGTTCGGTGCACTGCTCCGCCAGTTACTCGGCGACCTGTTGATCGTCAACGGGGCTCGGACCATCGCCGCATGGAGGAAGAGCCGGCCTTTCCCGCCAATGAGTGCGCAGACAATGATCATCGCGGCGGCGTGGATCATCGCGCTTGGTCTTTTAATCTATGCTCAGCCCGCGGTGGCAATGATCGCGCTTGCCCTCTGGATCTTGCCGTTACTCACTCTGACACAGCTACTGCAAAAGCTTCGCAGCTATGCCGAGCATAGCGGCGGACCCGGTGTCACACCCGGATGGCAGGACTGGACATACAGTTGGCGACCCGGGTTACTCGGTCGAATGACGATCTGGCCCTACAACATCAACCGCCACCGCGAGCATCACCAACAGCCCGGTCTGGCCTGGCATCATCTACCGTCTGTCGCAGCTGATCGGGCGTGTCTCGCCGGCTCTTCGCTTTGGCAGCTCCTGGCGGCGCAACGGGACCATCCGAGATGAATCCTCTGGACACTATCGCCATTGCAGAAAAGGGAGCGCTGGTCGTCTTTGTCGTGTTGTTTGCTGTGTGGGAAATCTATCGCCCCGCGCGCCCAAAGCGCACGACGCTAAAGGCATTCGACCTTGTCGCGGTATTGAACGTGGGCGTGTTCTCGCTCGTTTGCAAGTGGGCGTTAACGCCTTCGGAGGGGTACGCGGCAGCTCCTCTGGGTGCGTTGTCACTGCCACTCAAGATCATCGCCGCGCTTATCGTCATTGACTTCACGCTCTACTGGATCCACCGGGCGATGCACAGTTCACTGCTCTGGAATACGCATCGTTTTCACCATTCCATCAAGGAAGTCAATTGGCTCAAGGGCATATACACAAGCGGTACACATATCAGCATGTATATTGCACCACAGATACTCCTCGGCATTTACGTTTTCGGATTCACGCGACTGGAGATGGCCCTGGCGTTCGTCATCGGCTACTTCGTGCAGTTGTGGCAACACGCCAACGTGAGTTTGCCTATCGGTGTTTTGAAGTATCTGTTCGTGACCCCGCAGTATCACCGGCGTCACCATGCTCTGGGCAAAGACATGCACGACAAGAACTTTGGCGCGATATTGTCCGTCTGGGACGTCCTGTTCGGAACCTATGCCGAACCGAGTCACGAAAACTACGAGTTCGGCGTCGCGGAGAAAGTCCCGGTAGTGCGCGGCCTCCTCGGCGTCTGAGTGAAGCCCGGTGGGGCACACATGTCTAACTGACTCTGCGGGGCGCCTGCGCTTCGACTTATCGCTAGGTTTTCACTACGTTGAATAGAAAAAGGGCCACGGTGGGGAGCTAGTAACGGATAACAGTTTCGGGTTTGACGATGTGGAGCGCATCTCGCCATCCGGGCCATATCTTCGAGACCAGCACCCAGAATGAACGATCAGACGCCGCAAGCTGAGGTCGAACGCCCTTCTCTTTCAAGACCGCCAGTTGCTGGCCAACAACAGGTTCTCGAACGCAAGGTCGCGACGCGATCGAAATAGCGAAACGAAGGAATACAGGAAAACCGGGGGCCATTTAGTCATCAGGGGAAGCTAAATGGGAGGCCGGGAAAAATCCAGCAAAATCAACGCAGACGATTAAACGATAGACACAGCCCGTACGACTGTGGAACCATCGCCGGCCAGCTACTGACCGTAACGGGCCTCGATCAGCCGCGGCGTGCGAAAACTGCGCAAGCTCACAACAAAGAGCTTATCGTAATCGTTCGCAGCAATGACCGGCGCCGGATCGACGCCCAGCGCCTCGATCAGTTGCGGCACCGTATCGCTGTGACCGACCACCAGAACCGCCTTACCGGTATCCTGGCGGACGCGGTCGGAAAACTCGGCGACATGGTCTGCAAACGTCGTGTGCGTTGTTACGGACGCC
>JAOUNK010000317.1 GCA_029881015.1 Gammaproteobacteria bacterium
AGTATGCGCCGCCCCAGCGTGCCCATCGCCTGGAAGCCGACGATGACGAGATGGCATTCACGCCGCCAGATGTTGTTCTTGAGGTGATGCAGGATACGCCCGCCGGAGCACATGCCGCTGCCCGCGATGACGATCGCGCCCGACTCGAACTCGTTGATGGCTTTCGACTCTTCGGGCGTCCGGGTCAGGCGCAGGTTCGGTAACTCCGGCAGGTTCGAGTCCGGATCGAAGAGTTCCGTGCTGTACAGTTCGCGATACTGCGCGTACACCCTGGTCGCCTCGATACCCATCGGGCTGTCGACAAAGATCTGCCACTTGCCGAGATTCCAGTTCTTGTAGTTCTGCGCCATGAGGTACAGCAAGTCCTGCGTGCGCCCAACAGTGAATGCCGGTATCAGGATGTTGCCCTGCCCTGCGCGCGCCGCTTCGAACACACCGGCCAATTCTTCGAGCGTCTCGCCGATGGGCCGGTGCAGCCTGTCGCCATAGGTACTCTCGAGCAACACCGCATCTGCATGCTCGATAACGGCGGGGCGATTCATGACTGGCGCATCGCGATAGCCCAGGTCGCCGCTAAACACCACCGTTCGCGAACCATGGCTGTCGGTCCAGGTCAGTTCGACGATCGCCGAACCCAGAATGTGCCCCGCGTCATGAAACCGCAGCGTCAGGCCCGGCACAACGATAATCTCCTGTTCGTAAGCCACGCCCCGGAAATAGTCCAGCGCTCTTTCGGCGTCCTCCATCGTGTACAGGGGTTGCACGGGCAGCCGCCCTTTATTTTTCCGCTTGCGGTTTTCGTACTCCGCGTCTTTTTCGTTGAGGTAGCCGGAATCAGGCAGCATGATCTCGCACAACGCCATGGTGGCATCCTGCACATAGACCGGACCCTCGTAGCCCAGCTTGACGAGCAGCGGTACGCGACCGGAGTGATCGATGTGCGCGTGGCTCAGGATGACCGCATCGATCTCACCGATGTCGAACGGAAACGGCTCGCGGTTACGTTTTTCATCTTCCGGGAGGCCCTGCACCAGTCCGCATTCGAGCAACACGTTGTGCGTACCGGTCCTTAGCAGGTACATGGACCCCGTCACCTGTCGTGTTGCGCCGAAAAACTGTAGCTCCAGACTCACCCGCGCCAACCCTCGTCCTGAAGAGCGAGTCTTGCGTATATCACCTTGAATTCGGGGCTGAAATTCGATGATCTACTTATGGCCAGGAAATCGGCGCTTGACAAATACCATTTTTTTAGTAACCTTTTGGTTACATGTTAGATGACCGCGATATGGATGCTGTATTTCAGGCGCTGGCGCACGAGAGCCGCAGGCGCATGCTCGACCTCGTGAAGGAATGCCCGGGCATCGGCGTCGGTGCCCTCGCCGGCGAGTTCGACGTCAGCCGCATCGCCGTCATGAAGCACCTTGGCGTACTCGAGCATGCCGGTCTCCTCGTCTCGGAGAAAGACGGACGCACGCGCCGGCTCTACTTCAACGCCGTTCCCATCCAGATGATTCACGAGCGCTGGACCACGGAATACAGCGCCTACTGGAGCGGCAATCTCACACGTATCAAGTACCTCGCGGAAGCGCGGGCACGTGCAGAAATGCTTGAAGAAAAGAAGGGGTCAAAATAATGCCAGACAAGAAATTCGCAGACCGGGAGGTCTACAAGGTCCTCATCAAGGCGCCGATCGAAACCGTGTGGTCCGAGCTCGTCAACACGACCTCGCCACGCCCGTTCTTCTGGAACTCGACTTGGGACACGCGTGAAATGGCGGCCGGCAACGCGTATCGAATGATCTCCAACAAGGGCAGAACCGTCGCCGTTATCGGCGAGATTCTCGAGCTCGACCCGCCCCACCGGCTGGTCCACAGTTTTCGTCTAACGTCGCTGGACGATCCTCATTCCACGGTCACGTATGCGCTCAAGGAAACCCCGGAAGGCACAGAGTTCAGCCTCATTACCGAAAACATCGTGGCGGGCTCCAAGAGCGAAAAGTCGATGGCCGATGGTTCGAAGTTCATCGTCGAGAACTTCAAGTCGTTCGTGGAAACCGGCAAGGTCACGTTTGGCGCGCGGGTCATGCTCGCGATGTTCGCACTCACCGGACCGTTTGCGCCCAAGTCGATGAGAGTGGACAAATGGCCGCTTGACTAAGAAGCAGGAGACAGACGTATGAGCAAGTCACCCGAAGAAATGGCGAATACCATGATCGCAAACATGAAGGAGAAAACCGGCAAGACGCTGGAGCAATGGATCGCGATCGCGAAGAAGTCCGGTGCGGCCAGGCATGGCGAGATCGTCAAGATGCTCAAAGCCGAGCACGGCATGACGCACGGCTTCGCCAATCTCGTCGCACACAAGACCTTGAAGAGCGATGCCGGCAGTGTCGGCGAAACAACGGATCTCGTCGCGGCCCAGTACGCCGGCCCCAAGGCCGGCCTGAAACCCATCTACGACGCGCTCATCAAAGCGGCCAGGAGCTGCGGTGCGATGGATGTGGCGCCGAAGAAAGCCTACGTCAGCCTGCGTCGCGCAAAGCAGTTCGCCATTATTCAGCCCTCCACGAAAACCCGCGTTGACCTGGGGCTCAACATGCCGGGCGAGCCGGCGAAAGGCCGCCTCGAGGCATCCGGCAGCTTTAATGCGATGGTCAGCCACCGTGTGCGGCTCGAGAACGTGGCGGACATCGACAAGGACGTCAAGGCGTGGCTCAAGAAGGCCTGGTCTAACTCAGGTGCTTCCTGAAAAACGCCACCATGCGCCGCCAGGCTAGTTGCGCAGCCTCGGCGTCGTAGCGTGGCGTCGAGTAATTGTGGAAACCATGCCGCGTACCCGGGTAGACGTGCATCTCGAAGGTCACGTTGTTGGCCTTCAGGGCTGCCTCGTACTCGGCACGCATCGCGTTGACCCGATCGTCGATCTCGGCATAGTGAACCTGCATCGCCGCCTTGATTTGCGGAACCTTGTCCGTGGCGGCGGCACTGCCGTAGAACGGTGCTCCGGCGTCAAGTTCGTCGCCCAGTTCGGTCGCGAGGAAGTTGGTAGTGCCACCGCCCCAGCAGAACCCCGTCGCAGCGAGCTTGCCCGTGGACAACGCGTGAGACCTGACGAAACGCGCACTGTTGACCATGTCCTGGCGCAGTTTCGCCTGGTCGAGCGTGCGCTGCATTTCGCGACCCTTGTCGTCATTGCCCGGATAGCCGCCGATTGGGGCGAGACCGTCCGGCGCCAGCGCCAGGAATCCCTCGACGGCGAAGCGCCGTGCGACGTCCCTGATGTAGGGGTTCAAACCACGATTCTCGTGCATGACCAGTACCGCCGGGAACGGCCCTTCGCCGCTGGGCTGCACGAGGTAGCCTCGCATTTCGCCGGAAGTCCCGCCGGGCGACGGGTAGTCGACCCAGTTCGCCTCGATGCGTTCGTCGGTAAACAGGATTTCCTGCGCTTCGGCGTAGTTGGGCAATAATGCCTCGGCCATCGCCATCGCCGAAACGCCGGCAACCGTCAATTGCGCCGCGCGCTCGAAGAATTGGCGGCGGTCTATGTGGCCGTGACAGTACTCGTCGTATAACTCGAATACCTGGTCGTCGATCTCGTGCTGTTTCATGGTGTACCCCGTCCAGGAAGAAGCCCTTGCCGGGTACATCGTCGCCTAGACCAGCCAGGCTCGCAACCACAGCCCCAGCTGGCTGCTGTAGCCGACGTCGCGCCGGACAACCTGGTGTGCACCGTTGAGCACGTAGTAAGACGGAAACGCCCCGATTTGCCAGGCCTCGGCGACCCTGGCGTCGCCGAGCACGATGGTGACGTCGAGTTCATGGCGTTCCGCGTACTCACGCACCTCTGCAGCGCTGCGCCAGTCCAGGGCGACCGCAATGATCTCGATATCGTCGGGCGCCCGCCAACGGCGCAAGCGGTTCAGGTTACCGGCGCTGGCCGCGCAGATCCTGCACCAGGGCGCGAAAAAATAGACAAGTGCCGGCCGGCCGCTGGCTTCTTGCAGGTCGTAGGCCTGGCCGGATAGCGTCACGCCCTGCAGCGCGGGCGCCACCTGCCCGT
>JAOUNK010000318.1 GCA_029881015.1 Gammaproteobacteria bacterium
GGGTGACCGCTGCGCCGCCGACCCGGTCATTCGCCTCGAGCACGAGCACGTTCATGCCGGCCCTGGCGAGTAGCGCCGAACACACCAGGCCGTTGTGGCCCGCACCTACTACAATGGCGTCGTATTTGTCAGTCATCGCCCCAGTTCTCCGGAACAGTGTTGGGCCGTTTCAGGTCCGCAAGAATTTCGCGTGCGGCGTTGGCGCCAGGTGCCGCCATGATGCCGCCGCCAGGGTGATTGCTCGAGCCGCACATATACAGCCCCTCTACCGGGCTGCGGTACTGCGCATAGCCCGGGACCGGGCGGTTGAAGAGCAACTGGTCCATGGTCAGTTCGCCGTGGAAGATATTGCCTTCGGTGATGCCGATCTCGTCTTCGATGTCCTGTGGCGTGCGGACTTCCATGTGCAGGATGAGGTCCTTGAAGTCCGGGCTGTAGTTCGCGATCTGGTTGATGACAGTCTGGCCGAAGGCGTCCTTTTCTTCCTGCGTCCAGCGGCGCCCGTCGATCTGGTGCGGGCAGTACTGTACGAAACAGCTCATGAAGTGCTTGCCCGGCGGTGCCATCGTCGGATCGTTCAGGGTCGGGATGAGCATGTCGATGTACGGGTCCTGCGACCAGGTGCCCGCCTTCCAGTCGTCGTAGGCGCGCTCCATGCGTTCCATCGAATCGATGAAATGCATGTCGCTGTGGTACAGCGTGCTGCCCTCCGGCAACGCCGGGAACGTGGGCAGGCCATCGAGTGCGATGTTGACCTTGCCGGATGAACCGCGAATCTTGAAGTTCTCGACGCGGCGGTGGAATTTCTCGGGCAGATCGCTCTTGTCCATGCAGGTCAGGAACGTGCGTTTCACGTCCATTGCCGAGACGACGATACGTCCGTGGATCTCGTCGCCGTTCTCAAGTGCAACACCCGCTGCCTTGCCGTTCTTGACGATGATCCGGTCGACGCCGGATTCCGTACGCAGTTCGCCGCCGGCCGCCTGGTAGGCACCCGCGATGGCCTTGGCTACCGAACCGGTGCCGCCGCGAGCGAAACCCCAGGAACCGACGTTACCGTCGACATCGCCCATGTAGTGATGCAGGAGAACGTAGGCCGTGCCGGGAGAGTGGATGCCGAGTGCGGTGCCGATAATGCCGCTGCCGGAGAATGCCGTCTTGATCACATCGGTTTCGAAGTACTCGTCCAGGTACTCGGCGACACTCATCGTCCAGAAACGGATCGTCTCGTACATGCGATCCTCACCCATGTCCATGAACTTGCCGCCGATGCGCGCGAGTTCCATCAGGTCCCTGGGTTTGAACGATGTCGGGTCGGGCGCCGTGCTCAGCAGGAAATCACGAATGAACCGGCACTGGCGCATCGTGTCGGCCGAGTAGGTCTTGTAGGCATCCGCATCGTGACGCGAGAACCGCGCCATCTCCCGGTAGGCGACTTCTGAATCCTGGTAGGAACCGTAGTAGTCGCCGTTCTCCATGAACTGGACCGAACCGCCGTACGGCGTGACCTGCAAGCCGTGCTTGTGCAGTTGCAGCTCACGGTAGATCTCGGGTCGCAGGAGACTGCAAACATAAGAGCAGTTGGAGTACCACCAGTCTTTATAGAGGTTACGGCTGACGGTGGCGCCACCGATGTAGTCGTTCTTCTCCACGCAGACGACATCGAGGCCGGCCCTCGCAAGAAAGGCCGCGTTAGTCAGGCCGTTGTGACCGGCGCCGACAACAATCGCATCATAGGTTTTCATTGACGGGTGCCCGTTTTTTGTGACTTTAGTTTCGGCAAGGTAATGTCCACCGCACGTTCGAATTTGTCCAGCGTTTCGCCGAGGCATTCCACATTGTGAGACTCGCACAGGAACCATGGCTCACGCGAGTCGGGTTCGACGAGAATTCCCTGGTTGTGAAGCTCCGGCGCGAGCGTGTCGTAGAACGCATAGTCGGAGTGCGCCCACTCCTGGTAGTTCGCCGGTGGTGCCTCCGCGAAGAAGAGTCCCATCAATGCCGGGTGGCCCGTGAAGCTGTGCGGGATACCGCGTGCCGCGAGAATATCGCTCAGTCCCGCTTGCAGCTCGAGCCCGCGGGCCTCGATGTCCGCCAGCGCCGTGGTCTCGTCGAGAATTTCGAGCGTCTTGGCGGCCGCCGCAAGTGACACGCTGTGCGCCGTAAACGTGCCACCATGTGCGACGCCGTCGCCGACCTGCCGCATGATGTCCTCGCGGCCGGCGACCACGGACAGCGGATAGCCGTTGCCGATGGCCTTGGCAAAAGTACACAGGTCTGCCTTGATGCCGTAGAGCTCCTGTACGCCGCCTTTCGCAACGCGGAAGCCCGTCTTCACTTCGTCGATGATAAGCAACACGTCGTAGCGGTCGCAGATCTCGCGAACGTCCCGCATGTACCGGGGGTCCGCCGTCACGGCGCAACAGTTGCCCATGATCGGTTCCATGAGGAACATCCCGATCTCGTCGCGCTTCTTCTTGAGCAGGTCCTCGAGTGCATCGGCATCGTTCATCGGCACAAGATTGAACAGCCGCTTAGTAATAGCCGGAACACCGTCACCGTAGGGCTCGATTGGCGGCTCGGCGTCACCGGGTGTCCAGTCGTCATACTCCTTGCCCCACATCACGACGTTGGACAGGCCGTGGTACCCGCCTTCCATGACCACGAGTCCGTCCTTGCCCGTGAACGCCCGGGCAATGCGGAGAGCGGCCATCACGGCTTCGGTTCCCGAATTCGAAAAGCGCACGAGCTCGGCGGCCGGCACCATCTTGCTGATGCGGCAGGCGACGTCGTACTCCAGCTCGGTCGACAAGGCGAACACGCCACCGACGTCCATGCCTCGCCGGGCGGCGGTGTCGACGCGTTCGTCCGCGTAGCCGAGGATTATGGGTCCGTATCCCAGGCGGTAGTCGATGTACTCGTTGTCGTCGATATCCCAGATACGCCCGCCCTTGCCATGATCGACGTAGATCGTCTGGTCATCACCCCAGTACCGAAAATTCGATGCCACGCCGAGCGGCAGTTTTCGCCTGGCCTTCCGATAATGAGAGTTGGAGCGGCTAAGATCACGCATAGGTCCTCAAAAATGAATGAGTATTCATTCATAGTATGGCAGAATCGGGCCATGGCAACCACTGCAAAATCCACAAGGCGCACGGCCAGCCGCGAACGACGGCGCGGCCAGCTCATCGCCGCGACGATGAAATGCATAGCCCGCAAGGGCATGAGCAGCACGTCGATCGGCGACGTGGCCAGGGAAGCCGGGCTGTCGCAGGGCATCGTCAACCTGCATTTCGAGAGCAAGGACAACCTCCTCCGGGAAACGCTGCGGCACCTGGCCGATGACTACAAGATGCGCTTCGTAAAGGCGCTCGAGTCGTCGGGCCCCGGCGCGGCCGCCAAGTTGCTGGCCGTTATGGAGCTCGACCTGCGGCCTTCGATCATTGACCGGCAGAAGATCGCCGTGTGGTTCGCGTTCTGGGGCGAGGTCAAGTCGAGGCCCACCTATCGCAGGATCTGCTACGAACAGGACAAGTACTACGACCAGGTTGTCGAAAGCCTGTGTGCAGAAATTATCGAAGACGGAGACTACAAGGACGTCAGCGCGACCTCCGTTGCGATAGCCCTGACCTCCATGACGAACGGCATGTGGCTCTCCTGCCTGATCAGTCCGCGGACCTTTGACCGTGACCAGGCCATGCAGGCAATCACGGGCCTGCTCTGCCGCTATTTCCCGAAACATTACTCCTGACGAGACCGCCATGGAAATCCAACTGAGTGACGACGCCCGCAAGTGGCAACAGGTTGCCCGCCAGTACGCGGACGAGTACCTGCAACCGCATGAAGTCGAGGCAGAGCTGAACGAGGGCGTGCTGCCCGCGGAGATCACCGCGCGTAACAAGCAGCGCGCCATCGAACTCGGCTTCACCTCGATCGACGTACCCAGGCGTCACGGGGGGCTGGAATTACCCATGGAATGCCAGGTCGCGATCTGGGAGCAACTCGGCCGTGTCACCAACGCGCTGTCCTGGTGCTTCCCTGAGGCGCAGTCATGGATGTTC
>JAOUNK010000038.1 GCA_029881015.1 Gammaproteobacteria bacterium
CTGCGTTCTCGGATTGCGCCGGTTCCGTACTCTCCTCCGGCTCGTCGCTCTTCGCAGGAACCTCGTCCTTGCACGGCAATTGTGAATACACGACACCGCCATCGGCGTCCTTGCACTGGTGGATCGTTGTCTGTGCGAATGCAAGACCAGGTACACAGAGGACAATGGGGAAAAGAATCAGGGCGAAGTTACGCATGATCTTGTTCTAGAGCTCCTCGGGCCGCGAGAGGCCCATGCGGTCCTTGAGTTCGTGCTCCCACTCGCCCGTCATTTCGCGATACCGCGCCATGAAGGCCTCGTTCTCCGTGACGGGAATATCGATATCGTACGCGTCGGCGAGGTCCAACATCATCTTGCGATCGATGGTCTCGAATTCCCGCATCAACTGCGTGGCCTGCTCCCTGTTATAGCCCAGTGCCTCGAAAGCTGAGCGCCCGGCCCGCAGCGAGCTGTCATACGTCTCGCGAACAATATCCCGACAACCGACCGACCAGAGATCGTAGACGTGCATCCTGTCGTACGCACGCGCGACGACATGCACGTTCGGGTAGTTCCTGCAGACATAGCGGGTTAGCTGCGTAATTGCCTGCTTGCCATCGATTGCGATGACCAGCACCTTCGCATCCTCGATACCCGCGGCACGCAGCAAATCCGGACGAGTAGCGTCACCGAAATGCGCGCGCAGATTGAACTTGCGCAGCAGCTCCAGTTGATCGGAGCTGTAGTCGACCACGGTCGTTGCAAAACCGGCTGCGCTGAGCGCCCGGTTGACGATGCCGCCGAACCGCCCGTGCCCGGCAATAATGATTTTGGCGGTCGAATCTATCGCATCCGCCTCACGCTCTTCCCGGTAAGAGTATCGCGGCGCGATGACGCGATCGTAGAGGATGAACAGGAGCGGAGTGAGAAGCATGGAAAGCGCGACAACCAGCAGGACCATGGCCGCGATATCCGCCGGCACGACCGCGTTGGCAACCGTGAACGAGAGCAACACGAAGCCGAACTCGCCGGCCTGGGCCAGGCCGAGCGCAAACAGCCACTTGTCACCGGCCTTGAGCCGAAACAGGTGCGCGAGGCCATACAGGATGAGCGCCTTCAGGAAGATCATGCCGAAGGTCAGCCCAAGAACCGTGCCGAGCTTGTCGGCAAGCAATGCGAAGTTGATTCCCGCGCCCACGGTAATGAAGAAGACGCCGAGAAAGATGCCCTTGAACGGTTCGATGTCGCTTTCCAGTTCGTGGCGATATTCACTGCGGGCCATCACGACGCCCGCGAGAAACGTACCGAGCGCCGGCGATAGCCCGACCATCGTCATGAGCAGCGCGATCGCGAGGACGAGCATCAGGGCGGTGCTGACAAACAGCTCCCGCAGCCGTGTGCGCGACACGAAGCGGAAGATCGGATCCGTCAGGAAGTGCCCGCCGGCGACAACGGCTGCGATCGTGGCAAACGAGACTATCGCGACCTGCCAGCCAACCAGGCCGTCGACCAGGCTCACGTTCAGCCCCGAGTGATCGCCGGCGTCGTGACCGGAGGCCGCAACCGGTGCGAGCGCCTCGCGCAACTCCGGCATTGCGAGCAGCGGGATGAACACGAGCATCGGGATGACCGCGATATCCTGGAACAACAGGACAGAGAAGCTCGCGTGACCGCCGTCGCAGCGCAGCAAGCCTTTTTCATTCAGCGTTTGATTCACGATTGCCGTTGATGAGAGTGCCAGGACCATGCCGATCGCTAGCGCTATGGTCCAGGGTTGGCCGAGCATTAGCGCGACAGCCGCGACGAGCAGTGTCGTCCCGGCAACCTGGAGCCCCCCCAGCACAAATATCCTCGCGCGCATGTCCCAAAGCGCTCTCGGGCTCATTTCCAGCCCAACCAGGAACAGCATCATGACGACGCCGAATTCGGCGAAGTGCTGGAGGCTGATGACGTCGGTGCCGGCCCAGAGCAATACGGGGCTCAGCGCGATACCGGCGATGAGGTAGCCGAGCACTGAGCCAAGCCCGAGTCGCGATGCGATCGGCACCGCAATGACGCCGCCCATGAACAGGACCAGCGCGATGAGCATGAATTCAGACGACATCAGGAACCACTGCTCAGGATCGCTGCGCAAGCCATGCGACCACGAGGGCCACTAATGCCGGCAAGGCCTGCACGAAGAGGATCGAAGGCTTCGCCGTGATAGCGCCGAATACGCCGGCGACGATGACGCATGACAGGAAGAACACCTGCAAGGGAAAACCACCCTCCTTGCGCAACAGGCTCCAGATCAGGCCCGCGGCGAGGAAGCCGTTGTACAGGCCCTGGTTCGCGGCGAGCGCGGCCGATTGCTCCGCGAATTCCTGCGTCAACCCGAACGCCCGCAGACCTGCGGGCTTGGTCCAGAGAAACATCTCCAGCACGAGGATGTAGAGATGTTCGATGGCAACCAGCGCGACCAGCGCCGTGGCAATTCGCTTCATTGTAGTTACCCCCTAGAGTGCATCGTTGAGTGCATTGACGTGGGTGCCGGGGATCCTGGGGAACGTTGCCGTCACGGGATCAGGTCGACTGTACGAGAATGACCTGGTATTCAGACATATGGACCTTCCAGCCGCGGCCGGTAAGCCACTCGATGACGAGCTTGCCCTTGCCGCCATTGGGCATGTCGCAGTCGTCGATGAGTATGACGGTCTTGTCGTGCAGGCAACCCTCGATCGCCTTGATCTCCTTGAGATGGTGATCCTGGCTTGCGGTCTGAATCGCCGTGTCGGTCTTGTGGTAGTCGTAGCTGTCGAGGTAAAGGAAGTCCACCGTTTCGGTGAAATCGTCCAGGTAAGCAACCGAATCCGACGTCACCAGGGTGACGTTGTCCGAGAGACCCATTTCGGCAACCGCCTGCCCCGCGCGTTGCGTCGCCTCGGGATCGATATCGACCGAGTACAGGTGCGCGTCATTCTGTTTGGCCCATAACCCGAACACGATGGTCGACGCACCGTCGCCCTTCGATTTCTCAAGCCCCATCCGCGCGACGCCGGTTTCGAGCAGGACCCTGGCACCGCGTTCGTCGAGCAGCCGCAGAACTTCCCGCAGCGTGTCACGCCGTTTGCCGAAATTGTATTTGCGCGGCAGCAGGGGCGTGAGGGTCTTGAAACGCAGCAGTTTGCGGACAAGCACGGCGGCGATAACCAGGATGATGAATGCGAGAAGAAATTTCATTGGAAATCAGCGAACTCCGGCGACGAGTGCCGCCACTTTACAATGATCCCCCGTCCCGCGCGATGTCTTTTAGGGCGCTGCCAGTTTCACCGCTATCCAGGCATCGACCACATTGTCGAGCAAAGGCAACGGAACACCGCCGCTGGTCAGCAGCACACGATGGAACTCCCGCAGGTCGAACGCGGCACCCAGTTGGTCCTGCGCACGCTGGCGGGCATCCAGGATATGCAGCATGCCGATCATGTAAGCGGTGGCCTGTCCGGGAACCACGCTGTAACGTCCGGCTGCGGATTCCGAGGCGACGCGACTCGCACCCAGGTTTTCCATGTTGAATTGCACAGCCTGCTCGAACGACCAGCCCTGGCTATGGATGCCCGTGTCGATGACGAGGCGCGCCGCCCGGAGTGCCTCGTACTGGAGCCGGCCGAGATTGCCGTACGGGTCGTTCTGGTACCAGCCCAGCTCCAGGGCCAGCCGCTCGGCATAAAGCGCCCAGCCCTCGACAAAGGCGGTGAAGCGTTCGGTCTTGCGAAATGCCGGTCCGTCCAGTTCCATGGCGATCGCGATCTGCGTGTGATGCCCCGGGATCGCTTCGTGGTAGGTCAGCGACGGCATCCGGAACCACGCCTCGCTGAATTGCGTGCCCGCGTAGAAAGCGCCGGGCCGGGTGCCGTCGAAGCTCGGCGCGATGTAGAAACCGCCGTACGGGTCTTCAGCGACCACGACATTGGCGGACGGAAAAATATCGAAGGCCTGGTCGAGATCCTGCTCGGCGGCCTGGATGATCGCCTCGTAGGTATCCCTTACATCGGCCGCCGGTATGGTGCCGCCGTCGGCCTCAACCCGCGAATAGCTCTGCTGCAGCGTCTCATTCTGCGGATAGCCAAGCTGGTCGAAGATCACCCGCATTTCCTGGTGAATCCGTTCGAGGTGATCGAGCCCAAGCTGGTGTATCTCGGCCGCCGTCAGATCCGTCGTCGTATGGTGGCGCAGGCGATTCGTATAGTACTCGCCGCCGCGAGGGAACTGCCCAACACCGATTCCCGTCGGCGCACCGGCCCGCAAACTCTGCAACCTGGCACGCAACTCCCGGTATGCCGGTATGACACTGTCGCGCACGGCGGCCAGCGCCCGGTCCCGCAGGCCCTGCCGCTGCGCGTCGCTGAGCGAGGCAACCGTCTCCAGCTTTTGGGCAAAGCTCGTGTAGTAGGAAACAGCAGCCGGATTGGCATCGGCGATTCGCCCCAGGCCGTAAATTGCAGCATCCATGGTAATGGCAGGCTCGATGATTCCCGCACCGCTCTGCAGTGTCAGGTAATCGACGACGTCGCGAAACTTGCCGAGGACCCCGTTCAGCCGGGCGATGTAGTCGTTCGCATCCTCGAGCGAGGTGACCGGGTGAATATCCGTGAAGAACCGCTCAGTACCGTCCTGCACACCATTGAAGTTGTACGTCGCCGCGAAATCGTAATAGATGAAATCGAACGACTCGATGTAGTCCTGCAGGAACCACTCGTAGAAGTCGTAGGTCAGCCGTTGCTCGTCCGACAAGCTCGCCCGGTCGTAGGTTCGCAGTGCGTCCAGTACAACCTGGTAGAGCGTCAGCGTCTCGCGCCGGTAGTCATCCGAGAGATCATCGAGCGTGGCGTCAGCCAGTGGATAAACGCTGGTCAGCGCCTGCCAGACGATGGATTCCGGCGATCGGTAGACCAGCGCCCTGTAGGACTCGTCGTAAAACGCATCCAGTGCCAGCCCGTCGAGATCGGCGGCCAGTTGCTCCGCAAGTGAGGGCGTTGGTGGCCCCGGTGGCGCTATTGGTGCGGTCGATCCCCCACCGCCGCAGGACGTCAGAAAAGCCAGGACCAGGAGCGCAGCAAGCGGCCGTCTCATGATGATTCCCTCCCCGTACGTGCCGTGTTATTGCAGACCGAGGCTGGCACCGAACGTTCCGTCGTTGTATCAGTTCCCGACCAGGCCGGTCTTCGCCAGTGCGGCCAGGAATTGCGTCCAGCGTTGTTCCAGGGTGCCGGTGTAGCCCATCGAAATCCGCAGCAGTCCCGGCGAAATTCCGGCGGAATATTTGTCCTCGTCCGTCATCTCGCTCGAGGTGCTCGATCCCGAGCAGGACATCAGCGTGTCGAAGTAGCCGAGACTCACCGCCAGGTAACCAAAACGCTGCTCATTCTGCAGGCAGGACATCAGGGCGTTGGCCGTCTCTTCTGCGCCGACATCCAGCGTGAAGACCCCACCGTAACCGTATTCCTCGTAGTGCAGTTCGTTGAACAAGGCGTGGTCCGGATGACCGGGCAATCCCGGGTAACAGACATTCAGGCCAAGCTCCTCCAGCCGGGTGGTAAACGCGAGCGCCCGTTCGCTGTGCGCGGCCATGCGCAACGGCAGATGGGGAATGCGCAGGCTGATGCTCGACGCAATATTCGGGTCCATAGTCGGGCCGAGCAGCATGAG
Organism: Gammaproteobacteria bacterium; assembly: GCA_029881015.1. Taxonomy (GTDB): domain Bacteria; phylum Pseudomonadota; class Gammaproteobacteria; order Steroidobacterales; family Woeseiaceae; genus UBA1847. The sequence continues at coordinate 5,665 of JAOUNK010000038.1, forward strand.
GGGTCCCATGTGCAGATCCATGAGTTCGCCGATGAATTCTTCGCTGCCGCAGATGGCACCGGCGATAACATCCGATGCACCGCTGATGAATTTCGTGATGCTGTGCACGACGATGTCGGCACCGAGCACCGACGGGCGCAGGATCAACGGGCTGAACGTGTTGTCGACCACCACGGGGATTCCCCAGTCCCTGCCGATGGCCGCGAGTTTCGGAATATCCGCGAGACGCAGCGTCGGGTTCGACACGCTCTCGGTGAAGATCAGGCGGGTCTTGTCCGTCACGGCACTCGCGACAGCCGCGGTGTCGGTAATGTCGACGAAATGCGTCTTGATGCCCGCCTTGGCCGGCAGGAAGTCGTGCAGGAAGGCGTAGGAGCCCCCGTAGATGGCGTTGGATGCGACCACTTCGTCACCCGCGTTGCACAGGCCCATGATGACACCGGAGATCGCCGCCATGCCGCTGGCCGTGCAATAGCCGGCCGCGGTCCCTTCCAGCGCTGCCATTTGCCGCCCCAGGTTGTAGACCGTGGGATTGAAATGACGCCCGTACAGGTAGCACCCCTTGTCGGGGCCCGCACGTCCCTGGAACAGGGCCGGCATGGTCTCAGGATCGATCACCGTGAATGTCGAACTCGCCTCGATGGACATGTTGACGCCGCCGTGCTCGCCAAACTCGTGACGGAGGTGAGCCAGGTCCTCAATGGGGTTGCGGCCATGCATGATTGTTCTCCCTGATGAGCGGGCCGGCCGCCAGGGAATCAGGGACTTTTCTTGAGAACCAGCAGATTTCCCAGCAGGACCAGCGATGTACCAGTGACGATCGACCCGTCCAGTCGCAGCCCTTCAAATGCCATCGACAGGATCAGGGCGACAACGGGAAACATGACCGTGGCGTAACCGGCCTTGTGGGCGCCGATCCGGCCGAGCAGCGTGAGGTATGCGCCAAACGCGACGACGGAACCAAATATTGCCAAATAGGCCAGTGACGCGATGTACGTAAAAGTCCCGTCGAAATTGAAATCGTGCCCACTCGCCACGGCCACGATGCCCGTCAATATCGCACCATAGAACATGCCCCACGCGTTGCCCTGTACCACCGGCAACGCCCGTTTCTGCGACGCCTGCGACGCCATGTTGCCGCAGGATGCGGACAGCGCGCCGAGCAATGCCAGCGAAAAACCGTAGAACACCGCGTCATCGAGCGAAACAGACTGCACCTGCGGTGCAAACAGGACAACGATCCCGACGATACCCAGCAGCGCACCCACAAGTACGCGCAAGCCGGCGCGAGTGCCGAACAGGACTCGTGACAGCAGGATATTCATCCACAACATCATCGAGAACGCGATCGCGGCCAGCGCCGAGGTGATGTGCACCTGGGCGCGGTAGGTCATGATGTAGTTGAGACAGAACAGCAAGAGCCCGAGCAGGCCGAACCAGAGGTGATCTTTTGCTTTAAAAGCGAGAGGTAAGCCCTTTATTTTGCACCAGATAAATAACACCATGGAGGCGATCAGGTAGCGATAGACGATCGATACCTCGGGCTCAACCACGCCCAGCTGGTACTCGATCGCGAGCCACGTCGACCCCCAGATCAGAACGGTGACAACGTAGAGAAAGGTGTTACTCATGGCCATAGGCGGATCATAACCGCATGCCTCACGGACTGCTCACATTGCCGGTGATCGTCCCCATCCTTTTCTGGGCGGCGTATCTCTACCACAAGGACAGGCACCTGCCTGAGCCGCCTCGCAACCTGCTGCTCTGTTTGGGCCTCGGTATCGTTGCCGCCGGCCTGTCGAAAGCAATGTACCTGGGGCTGGAGCCGCTCGGACTGCGTTTCGATGCCGTTGCCCTGGCCGATAACGACAGCATCGCCCTGTTCGTTTACGCGATGCTTGCCATCGGCCCGATCGAGGAACTCGCCAAGTTGCTCCCTTTCCTGCTGATCGTCATTCGGCTACGTGCCTTCGACGAACCGCTGGACGGCATCATCTATGCATCGTTCATCGCGCTGGGCTATGCGGCCGTCGAGAACTATCACTACCTCGATTTCCTGACCGGCCTGGAATCGGCCGCCCGGGGTTTTGCGGGCCCCGTCATTCACATGCTGTTCGCGTCAATCTGGGCTCACTGGATAACCCGTGCGTGGCTGGCGAGAGAATCCATCGTCATGCCGACGTTACTGGGATTCCTGCTGGCTGCGGAACTTCATGGGCTTTATGACTTCCTGGTGCTCCAATACCCGGTTGCCGCCCTGCCGGTCGCGGCATTGATGATTGCTTCTATCTGGATATGGCGTCTGCGACTGATGCAGCGCATGCACAATGACGCCGTGGAGCGCTCGGCGGGACAGGACTAGCCGCGGTTGTAGGGATTGCTGCCTTCGCCCTCGGCCAAGGGCTCTTCAAGCGCCAGTCCGAGTTCGGACCCCGATTCCTGGAGCAACTCGGAGCAACGCCGCTGAATATCGGCGAGCCGCAGTGATACGTTCGACTCTGAGAGCGGTATGTCCTTGAATTCCTTTTGCATCTTCTCGTCCATCGTTCGATGTGTCTCTGTTCAGCGACAGGCAATGTGTCGCAGTATAGAGACCGTGTCTTCGCCAAAGTGTGAACTGGCTCGCACTAAATTCGGGCCAAAACGAGGCATTCAGGTACTTATGTAAAATCCGGTGCCCGGCCGGGGCCAACTGGCCTCAGGGCGGGCTCTCCTGCAGTACAGCCATCAGGATCATGACCCCTTCCAGGAAATTCCCGATTCTCAGATTCTCGTCCGGGCTGTGCTGATTGTTGTCGATGTTGACGGTCGGGACCGTGGCGGCAGGCAGGCCGAGCGCATCGATAATCGGCGCGATGGGGATAGAGCCGCCCATGGTGACCAGCACGATCGGCTCCTCGCCAAACAGGTGGCGCATCCCTGCCCTGGCCATGCGCGCCGGCGGCGCCTCCGGATCGGTTCGGAACGCGCCGTAGGAAATGTCATGCTGCATGCTGGCGATGCGCGGATACCGCGTGCGTTCCTCGGCGCTCGGCGCATGGTCGAGCACGGTGTAGCCAAGACCTTCTATGTGTTTTCGAACGAGCCCGATCAGGCGCACCGGGTCCGATTCTTCGACAAGGCGGATGTCGAGTTCCGCGACAGCGGTCGGCGGAATGATGGTGCGCGCCGCGGCACCGGTCCACGCCGCCGACAAGCCGCGGATGTTCAGGGACGGGTATTGCAACGCTTCCTGCAGGCTGCCGGCGACGGCATCCGCTCGCATGAGGCCCATCGACGCGAGGATGGCGGCTTCATCGTCCGGCACGGCTTCCAGCCGCTTCCGCTTTGCTTCATCGATCGACACCCCGTCATAAAATCCATCGATCAGGACAACGCCGTCCGGCGACTTCATCGACGCGAGGATCTGCGCCAGCGCCAGCGCCGGGTTCGGCACGAAATTGCCGTAGTGCCCGCTGTGCTGTGCTGCCCGCGGGCCATACGTCGTCAGTGTGACGGTGGCGATGCCCCGCGCACCGAGCGACACGGTGGGCCGGTTGGAGGCGTGCGGCGGTCCGTCGAAGATCAGCAGCATGTCGGCGGCCAGCAGATCGCTGTGCGCCTGCACGGCGGCAGCCAGGTGCGGCGACCCCAGCTCTTCTTCCGTGTCGATCAGGACCTTGAGGTTGTAGCCGAGGTCGGGTTTGACGCTCGTCAGCAACTCGACGGCGATCAGGAACTGCGTCATCGGCCCCTTCGAGTCCGACGCCGAGCGGGCGAAGACCCGCCAGTCGGGGTTCAGCGTACCGTGCATCGCATCCCAGTCGATGATCTCCCAGTTGCCGCTGGCGTCCTGCGCCTTGAGAACGGCCACGTATGGATCCGGCTGGTGCCAGGCCGCGGGATCCACGGGCTGCCCATCCGCCTGCAGGTAAATCAGGACCGTCTTGCCGGCGCCTTCGGAGAGGCGTTCGGCGTAGACCGAGGGGCTGCCGCCTGTCGGGATGAGCCGGGTTTGAAATCCGCGAGCCTCGAATGCCGTGCGAACCCAGCCGTTGAGCGCCGTGATCTGCTCCGGGTACCCGGCGTCGTTTGGCAGGCCGAGAAACTCCCGGTACAGCGCCAGAGCGTGCGGCGCGTGCTCGTTGACCATTTGCCGGATCTGGCTTGCACCGAGGTGATCGGACCGTTCCTCCGCCAGGCCAGCCGGGGCCACCAGGAGGACACTGAGAAAGCCGCCGCACAAGGCAGCTTGCGCTATTCTAATCCCTGTATTAATCAACTATTCCCTTTTCATACATAGGGTTAAACGCTTTAATTAATGTTGATTATAACGAAACATCAAGCCGGAATTTGCCGCAACAGGCAGGGCGGCTCAAAACTTGAGCATGGCCGAGCCCCAGGTAAAGCCTGCTCCGAAAGCGGCCATCAGGAGCGTTTCGCCCCGCTTGATACGCCCTTCCCGCACCGCCTGGTCGAGCGCCAGCGGTATCGATGCGGCCGACGTATTGGCATGTTCGTCTACCGTCGTGATGACGCGCTCCATGGGCATGGAGAGCTTTTTGGCCGCCGCCGTGATGATGCGCATATTGGCCTGGTGTGGAATAAACCAGTCGATGTCGTCGATATGCCCTTCGAGGTCGGCAATCGTCTCGCGCGCCATGCTGTCGAATGTCGCGACAGCGCGCTTGAAGACAGCGTTGCCCTGCATCTTGATGTACTTGTCCCGATCGCAGGATGCGTCGAAGCCCAGCGAAACGCCGCCCGTGGTCTGCAGGAGGTCCTCGAACTCACCGTTTGAGTGGATGTGCGTTGCCCTGATGCCCGGCTCGTCGCTGGCCTCGAGCACGGCAGCCCCTGCGCCATCGCCAAACAACACGGCGGTCGTCCGGTCGTCCCAGTTCGTGATACGCGACAGGGTTTCCGCGCCGATGACGAGCGCTTTCCTGGCGCCGCCCGTCTGCATGTAGCGGTTCGCAAGGTCCAGCCCGTACAGGAATCCGCTGCATGCCGCGTTGACATCCATGGCCGCGGCGCCCTTGTTGCCGAGCTGCCGCTGCACGATACACGCCGTAGCGGGGATGATCTTGTCCGGCGTGCAGGTACCGACGATGATCAGGTCCAGCTCGTCGGCCTTAACGCCAGCCATCTCGAGCGCGCGCTGCGCGGCAATGAGGCTCAGCGAGCTTGTCGTTTCATCGTCGCCGGCCACGTGCCGGCGCTTGATGCCCGTCCGTTCGCGGATCCACTCGTCCGACGTTTCCATCATTCCCTCGAGATCCTTGTTGGTCAGGATCTTCTCCGGCAGACAGCTGCCTGTTCCGGCGATGCGTGCATAAGTCATCAGGTGTCCCTCTGCAGGAACGCCGCGATTTCACGCAGCGTCGGATAATCGAACAGGTCGCTGATATCCAGCTTGCCCGGGTATTTCTCGTCGATCGCCAGGACCACTTCGGTCAGCGTTAGTGAACTTACACCGACTTCGAAGAGATTGTCATCTGCGTTGATCTTGCGGTCCTTGGCGACCGCGCGGCAAATTTGCTCGAGTTCGGCCACGAGCGGGTCCTCATCGACCGATTCCCCGGCAACCTCGGTCGGCCGCAATTCACCCAGAACAGCGGCGAATTCCCCGTCGAAATAGGCCTCCAGCAGCTTGCCGCGCTGCACCTTGCCACTGGTCGTCTTGGGGATTCTCGGCACCGGGATCACGGTATCGACCGCGATACCCGTCTGCTCGCCAACAACGTCACGGACCGCATCGATCATGGGCTTGAAAGCATCGAGATCCTGCCGGTACAGGATGAACGCAACGAGCTCTTCCGTCTGTCCACCCTTCGGGGTTGCGCCGGCGACCACGACCTTGTTGAGGTCGAGGCCATCGACACGGGCGATGATTTCCTCAATATCGTGCGGGTAGTAGTTCTGCCCGTTGATGATGATGATGTCTTTCTGGCGGCCCGTGATGACCAGCTTGTCATCGACAAACACGCCGCAGTCCCCGGTGCGCAACCAGCCGTCGTCCGTAAACAGTGCCGCAGTCGCTTCGGCATCGCCGTACACCCTTGCCGTCATGCTGGGGCCGTGCAGCTGGATGTGCCCGATGTGCCCCGCAGAGAGCGCGGTGTCGTTGTCGTCCGTGATGCGAATGTCCACATCGCGAATCGCCTTGCCAACCGTGACAAAGCTGACTGCGTCCGGATCGGTCTCGTCGACCGGCCGGAATGTCTCGCCGATTTGCAGGCTGTGGCGATCCATGACGACGCGCCCGTATTCCGGACCCACAGCGGAGAACGAGACGCCGACGGTCGCTTCCGCGAGCCCGTAGACGGGCAACATGGTGTTGCGTTTCAGGCCGAGCGGCGCGAGCGCATTCAGGAACTCCTCGCACAGGTCCCAGGAGATCGGCTCTGCCCCGTTCAGGATGCGTTTGACCGACGACAGATCGACGTCCGGGAGCCCTTTGCGCACGAACAGTTTCAGGAAATGCTTGTAGCCGAAATTGGGGCTGCACAGTTGCGTGGCGCGCAGTTCGCTCGCCTTGCTCATCCACAATAGCGGGCGCCGCACGAACACGCTGGTATCCATGACAGCATGATTCATTCCAGCGGCAAGCACGCTGAGGTGGTAGCCGATCAGGCCCATGTCATGCGTGAGCGGCATCCAACTCAGCGCCTGGTCGTCGTCTCGCCAGTCGGCGCCTTCCACGATGGCGCGGATGTTCACGCAGAGGTTGCGATGCGTCAGTACCACGCCTTTCGGATCGCTGGTCGATCCTGACGAATACTGGATGAAAGCGATGTCATCGGGCGCCGCGTCGTAGAGCTCGCCGTGGGCGTCGGGCTGCACGTCGCTCATCAGCACGGCGTGTGTCTCGAGCAACGTCGAAATGTCCGGAAGCTCCCGCTCTTTGGCGAAATCGAGCAGGCGCTGCAGCAGGTCCATTTCGGTAAACAGCGTGACGTTCTCGAGCTGCGAGAGTATGCGGAACAGCTTGAGCTTGTGCTCATCGCTGATGCCCACGGCAACCGGAACAGGCACGATGCCGCCGAGCATGGCGGCCCAGAACGCGACTACAAAGCTCTTGTTGGATTTGCTGAAGATGATCAGCTCATCGCCCGGCTTCATGCCGCGTTGCTGCAGGGCGCCAAGCATGGCCAGCGCCTCGTCCCACAGTCCGGAGAAGCTCAGAACGGTCTCGTCGTTCTCGCCATCGATAAAACGGATTTCCCGGTCGCGGTCTTTCACGTCCGCGAGCAGGTCGATCATGGTGTCGTAAAGCTTCATGGGGTCCTTAGCGTGTGGAGGGCTGCATCAGGATGTCTTCGGCCGAACGCAGGTTGATCGCGAGTTCGAGCTGTGGCTCTGCCTCGTCGACCAGCTGCAGCCGAAACCGCGGTAGCAACAATCCGAGATGCACTTTCATTTCGAGAAACGAGAAATACTCGCCGAGGCAGCGCCGCGGTCCGAGCGAGAACGGGAAATACGGCCGGTCCTTTTTCGGTGTGTCGTCCGCGACAAAGCGATCCGGATCGAAACGCTCCGGCTCCGGCCAGTAGTGGGCCGTTCGGTGCAGGATGAAAGGCGACAGGTAGATGTCGGTACCCGGCGGCACATCATGGTGCTCCAGGTCGTCCTCGGCATGCGCGCGGCGCGTGTAGAGCCACACTGGCGGGTACAGCCGCAGCGCCTCTTCGAGCACCTGCTGCGTGTACTGCATCGCGGCGAGGTTCTCGGCAGTGACGGCCGACACGTTCGGCAGGATGCGCTGCGCTTCGTCGATGAGATTCGCCTCGACGTCCGGATGTTTTGCGATCAGGTACCACACCCAGTTGAGCGTATTCGCGGAGGTTTCAAAGCCCGCGACGATCAGCGTCATCAACTCGTCGAGCAACTCGGCGTCGCTGAACTTCTTGCCCTCCTTGTCCGTGGCGTCGAGATACATGGACAGGAAGTCGAAATGCCGGCTACCCCGGCCCGCACGCCGATCGGTAATGATGCTCAAAAGCAGTGCGCGAAGGTGGCGTACTTTCAACACCACGCTGAGGTCGCGGGTGGAATCGCGACTCAGGAACGCGAACGGGTTCTCGCCTTCCGTGAGGATCCGCTCTTCGTAGTCGTCGCCAAAAATGCTGATCAGGATGAGTTCCAGCGCAAAGTCGCTGGTCTCCTCGGTGATGTTGATCGTTTCGCCCTGCCCGACCGCCTCGGCCCAGCTCGCGGCGCGGCGGTCGGTGCAGCCGACCATCACGGTCATCAGGCGATGCACGTTCTGCCGGCTGAAGGCCGGCTGGATCATCGTGCGGGAGCGGCGCCAGACGTCGCCATCGCTCACGATGAGCCCGTTGCCGAGGAGCATCTTCACGCGTTCGAAGCCCGGCCCCTTGTGATACTTGCTGTGGCGACGCGCCAGGATCCGGCGAACCTCGACCGCATCGTTCACGAAATACGCGAGCCGGCCGTTCGGCTGCACCATGCTGACCATGTCGCCGTACTCCTGCTGTAACGCCTGCAGGGTCGCGAGAGTCTCGGCGTCGATACCGAGGGTAACTGGCTGGTGGGGCCCGGGCGGCCGCCTGTAATCGGGCTGGGGTTCGGTCATGGGAGTACTGGAACCACAGGGGTGGCAGTAAAAATGCAGGCGCAATCTTACATTGACCCGCAGAGATTCGATACTGCAAACTCCTGCTCTTGAACGACAAGTCCCCCAATCACTACGACTCCGTCGAGTCGCGCCGCAGTACGTCGTCGCGACGTCGCATGACGCCGGGCAGGCGTCTTTACTACTTTCTCGGCCTGCCGGTACTCCGCGGGCTGATCCGGCTCCTGACCTCGACCTACCGCTTTCAACCGGTCATCGGCGCCGATCATATCGAACCCTACATCGGCAACGACGCGATCTGCGCCCCGGCTTACTGGCACCAGCATCACGTTATCGGCTCCACCCTGATTCGTACCTGGATCCGGCGCGGCTTCAGGGCCTGTTTCCTGGTTTCGGGCTCGGTGGATGGCGATGTGCCCGAACGCATCGCGCGTGCCTGGGGCGCCGAGGTGATTCGCGGCTCCGCCAACCAGAGCGGCGCGCTCGCGCTGCGCGACCAGCAGCGCATGATGAAAAGCGGCTACTCGATTGTCACCACGGCCGATGGACCGCGCGGCCCCAAGTACGAATTCAAGGCCGGGACCGTGCTCATGGCGCGCATCGCCGGCGTGCCGATTGTCCCGATCGGCTGCGCCGCCGACAGGGCCTGGTATCTCAATCGCTGGGACGACTTCATGATTCCCAAGCCCTTTGCCCGCGTCGCTATTGCGATTGGCGAGCCGATCCCGATACCGCGGGAGATCCCGCTCGACGGCCTGGAGCCCGTCAGGGCGCGCGTTCAGGAAGCAGTCATGTCCCTTATGAGAGACTCCGAAGACGCTCTCAAGGCCGACTGAGGAGGTCGTCGGGTGAAATTGCTACACCACATTGCGCTC